>JAZHDE010000052.1:0-7215 GCA_036584515.1 Candidatus Cloacimonadota bacterium
AAAGGATAACCCTGAAAGGGTTTGATATGTAAGCCCGGGGTGAAGCGCAGCGAAACCCCGGGTCAATAGCATGATAGAAAAGTTCTTATGGTTTAATCCATCACCCCCCAAGCAAGATAACCAAGGTTGTCTTGCTTGGGGGTGATGGATACTTGTTAGATATGGGCGTAAAACCATACCAGTCGATGGGTTGCCACCCATCGCTTACAGAGGATACCCCCTTTGGGGTTTCTGATCATGGAAACCCTTGTGTATTTACAGGCTTTGGCGCTTGCGTTCTATACTTTTCTCCAATGATTTCAGGATTGCAGGGATTATCCCCTTAAACATTCCGGTGAAAGCTCCTACGGCAGATCTGCTGAGTCTCGTGGTTGCTGAGGTTTCCTTTGTAGACCTGAACTGATGTTCCCATAATCACCGTTACAATGTAGTTTGTCCTGGGCTGACCAGCATAGTAATTGACTTCTATCAAATACTCTCCACCGGGTGCTTCACCTCTGTTCCAAAAGACGTTTTCCGGGCCATAGCCGTGGGTATTGTCCACATCCAGCCAGCCCCCGCTGCCAGAGCGATCGTGAGCGTAGTAGATCTCTTCTCCGTTGGGATCGGTAACGTGGAGATCAACATCGCAGATTTGGTCCCAGGTGAGATTGATCTGAATATCTCCGTAGCCATTTTCGAGGATTCCCTGGGTGGATTGGATGTAAAGCTGCTTGGCTTCTTCATTGGCATTGATGGTTTGTTGGGCTTGCACTGCCAGTTCCAGGCAGTTTGCAGCTTGTTCTTCGGCATAACCCAGCGCCATGGTTCCCAGCACGAAGGCCTCGCAGGATGCTTCCACGCGGGTAAAATCTTCCGGGGTGTATTCTGCCATTGCGGTGTTGATGGAGTTTGTGCCCGCCAGAGCCAGATAGGCGGGGCTATCCTGGCCTTGTACCACACCGATATCATCCAGCACCTGTGCCAATGCCAGATAGCAGAGGGCCACGTAGCGCATGGCGTCCGCATAGGTGCTGATGGGTCTGGCTTCAGGTTGTTCCAGCACGAAGCTCAGATCCCGATAAACGTTCATCTCTTCAGTTTGGTTGTTGATCACGGCAAAATCTGCTTGATTCTCTTCGATGTTTTCGATGTTCACGATGTGAGTTTGGGTGTGAACTTCGCTGGGTAGGCGTTCTTCATCGAATTCCACGCCCAGCCAGTTCCCGGAGCTATCCCGGCTGAGGCTGCGACAGATCTGATTGTTTTGATAGTCGTAAAACACTGTATTGCCGCTGGCATCATTGGCAGCATAGGAATAGTCCTGACTGGTGGTGGGGATTACAGACACTCCCTTGTAGAGGAGCTTGGTGAGGCGCGCCCTTTTGGGCAGCAAAAAGCAGCCGGAAAGGCACAGCAGTAAAACTAAAACGAGCGCAACATACTTCTTCATAATCACTCCTTTTTTTCCGGATTCTAAGCCCGGAAAGCCTAAGTGCTCAATCTATGAAGTTTCTGTGAGACTGTCAAGTAAAAGCTTTCCACCAGTTCTTTGAAAACTATTGCTTCACCTTAGATTGTGTGGTCAGCCCGAGCTCTATTCAAGCATATCCTGCTATTGAGCTCGGGTTGACCAAGCTTGAAGCTGGCTTCAGAATGGGGAGCCAGCACGATGAATCCGGCTTCTCAGTCCTGAACGGCTACTACTCTGAAAAAGAGTCTGGAACCCACAGGACTCAAACTGAAAGTATTGATTGGGCTTTCATGCTGGGTATAAGAGCCAAACTCAGGTGTTTCGCTTACCGATATCAAGTAGCCTGTGGCTAGGGGCACGGCATCCCAAGACAGCGTCAGTACATCCTCTTGCCATAGTAGCTGCAGGTTTTGGGGAGCATCCAAGGCAAGGACAGAAAACTCAGAGCAGCCCATATCCGGAAGCTCTCTCAGGTTGCCATCGATATCAAAGGGTACTTCTCCCAGAGATACTCCAGCATTGATAGCAGGCGAGGAGGCAGTAAGCAGATAGCTCTCGGGCACAAGCATGGGGCCAGTATACAGAGAGCTTAGATCTCCCATGGTGCTTTGATAGGCTGCAATATCGGCAAGCGGTGTGGAGCCCAGCATCACAGGCGAACCTGTAATGCTATTATAGATATTGGCAGCTATGGCACTGATATGAGCTGTGCTGTAAAAATCTGCAGCAAGGCCGGGACCAGCCTGGCAGATATTGTTTTTAAAATCCAGCCCGCTACTCTGGGAAGTCTGTTTGAAAGCTCTGGAGCTTGCGGAACTATTGGTATTTACAATGGTATTGTGATAGACTTGGGCATTTGCCACACTAAGATAGAGAGCAGCCTGATTGGCGTTGCCAGAGATGTAGTTGTTGTAGATCTTATGGCTGGTGGTGGTGGCTTGACTTATAGAGTGATTCAGCACGTAGGAACCACCTGTGGTAGTGAGTTTATTGGCTCTTACATCCGCTTGGATCACATTGCTTAGATACAAAGCTTGATAGCGCGCATCAATCTCATTATTCCAGATTTCTGCTCCGCCCAAAGAAGAAAGATACAAGCCTATGTATGCATTGGAAAGGCTATTGCCCTTGATCTCGTAATTCATATGATTGGTATCGCCATAGAGATAAACGCCGTAGGCCATGTCCTGCATTTGGTTATCTTCAATACGCAGGGCTACGTTGGCAGAATCATAGCCGTCAATACCGCAGAAATTGGAGCTGGTGGCACCGGGAGTACTGGTGGTGAAATGGTTGTTACGGATAAGCAGATCGTTATTGAAACTTGCCAGTTTGATTGCTGTGCCATACTGCGCGCCCTGAGTGAGGAAGCTGAGGCCATCAATAGTGGTGTTATAGAGGTTTTTCAGGTTTAGGATGTAGTTGTCTGCTGTAGTTGTGGCACTATAGCTGAGGATGGGATCGGCTCCCGGGGCAGCAGTCAACGTGAAATTGCGCCCTTCAATGGTTCCCGGAATGTAGCCAAAGTCGTAATGAGTGGGATAAGTACCGCTTTGCAGATAGAAGCTTATGTCTGCGTCTATTCCGCGGTTTTGAAGAGCATCCAGAGCGGTGGGTAGATCAGGGAAATCACCCGTGCTACCGATAGTCTGCGCTGTAGTAAACATTGCTCCAGTACCTGCAATATCGTTTGCTCCGGGAGAAGGCTGCCCGGTCCAGGCTTGACCATCAATATCTGTAAGAATACTCGATGCTACACCCCTGTCGCGCAGGTAAGAGCTGGTATTGTAACCCTGTATATCTGTAAGAGGATTGGCAAAGCTGGCCAGGGGATCGGCTAGGGCTACAGAATATAGCTCCAGGGGGCTATAGTCCACGCCATTTACCTTGCCCAGATATTTGGCCGCACCATAAAAGGCGTTTGCCGTCCACTGAAGCTCAGTAGCGCTGCTGAGGCTAATGGCATAACCTCTGTGAGGAGCAGAAAAGACATTGTTTTTCAGGATCATATTGCTGCTACTGGAGGCGCTGAAAGCCGTGCCATAATCAAAGAAGTAGTTGTTTTCCGCTACGAAAGTATTGTGCTGAAGATTCAGGTAGGAGCTGCTCCAGATATCCAGCACGGTTGCATAGCTACCGTGGTTTTGCAGATAGGCAATGTTTTGATAGATATCAATATACTCATCAGCTGTTCCATGCATATGGTTAAAGCTCACGAGAGTGCCGGAGCTTCCGGGGTTGGCTGTAATCATACGGTTCTTAAATATCTTGCTTGCTCCGCTAATACCACTCAGATGGATGGCTTTGCTAAAGCTGGACATATTGTTGTAAGAGATATCCAGTTCATTGGCCTTGTTAACCGTGACGGGATACTGCACGTTATTGAAGGTATTCAGATAGATACGGGGGGATCCAAAGAGATTGTTGTCGTTTGGATGCGCTGCAAGATATACCCCGTAACCACCACCATTGAAGGTGCATTGCTCCACCAGAATGTCATCTCCCAGGCTCGTACCGGTATTGATGGCAGTGCTGGTGGTATTGGGAAGATCAAAGGTGATATGACGGATATTGATATCATTTACTCTGCCCTTGGTACGGATGAAGTGCACCGGTAGATTGGTAGGGCTGCTCATCAGATGCATGGTAGATAGGATTACGCCGCTGGCAGCTCTAATCTCAAAGAAGAAGTTTTCCGCGGCTATATTGCTTTCGGCCTCGAGAGTGAAGGTATGCGAGGTCTCCAGGCCGGAGATGATCAGATGCTGAGATGGGAAAGCGCGAGGGAAGTCTTCAATAATGTAGCCACCACTGTAGATGCCGGGCTGAAGATTGAGGGTTACGTGCCCATCTATACCATGATACTGCACTGCCTGCAGGGCTTCTTCCAAGCTGTCAAAATCAAAGGCAGGGCCACCAACAGTGTATGTACCAGCCAGAGGATCAAGATCGTTGGGCAGGATTTGCTGATGCGCTCCCAGATCCCAGTTTTCGCCTCTGGGAATACCATTGATATCATCATTAATCTCAGTCCTTGCCAATCCCAGGCCTCTGATGTACTGGCTACGAGCCTGCATAGATTCACTGAATAGGGGATTGTAGCGCACACTGTGGCTATTGACTTGTGGATAAGTGTTTTGCAGGGATGGCAGGTCTGTGAAATAGCTTTGCATGCGAAGCAGGTAATTGGATTGGGTGTAATAGCAATTGTAATCCAATACAAATCCGGGATTGGGGCTATATGAGCTAAGCTCCATAGCATAACCATCCATAGATACAAAGAGATTGTTTACAATGTCCGTTTCACTTGGCTGAGTGCTCAGATACAAAGCTGAGCCATTTACGTTTCCTGAGATATATACGGAGTTGTTTAGCACATTCAGTCCGGTGCCGCCTACCCAGAGTCCGCTTCCTGCACCTGAGCCTTCCAGTAGGATTACATTGTTTGCCACCAGGGTTCTATTTTCGCCTAAGGTGGCATTGGATACGTTGATACCGCCCCTTGCGCCTCTCACCCTGTTTTTGATGATGGTTCCATCACTGATGCCATTGGTGATAAAGGCCCAGCTGTTGCAATTTGCAAAGAAGTTTCCTTCGATCAGCGGTGCTACAGCTTGGTTTAGCTGAATTCCTCTTCCGCAGCTTGTAAAGGTATTGTAGCTAAGCTCCAGATTGGCGGCATAGACAGCTACACCTGAGCCATTGCCTTCAAAGCTGCCGCCAAAGATTCTGATGTTATTTAGGTTGGAATTGCTATCCGAGAAGATGCTGTTACTGGTGGCGTCATCAGCAATGCCTGTGGGAGCAATAAAATCGCAATTTACAAATTCAATCTCTTTGGCAAAGCCATTGAATACTAAGATATTGCTATAGTCTGTAGCTTGGGTAGCAAAGGTGACGTTTTGAAACTTGATGTATTGGCTGCGAAAGAGCTGAACTACAAAGTTGCTCTCTGCATCTTGGGCAGAATAGGTAATCGTGGCTTCAGGATTGTCAAATCTGCGCACGGTAAGCAGTCTGTCCCAGCCGATACCGGGGATACGGTCGAAGCTAACTTGTTCGTTGTAAGTAGCATCTGTAAGATAGGCAGTAATGGGCGCGTTTACGCCTCTAAGCGACAGATCTTGGGCAAAGGCGTTGAGAGAAGTGAAGTCTCCACCAGAGCCGATATAATAGGTGCCAGCCATGGGAGCGGTGAGCGGATCAAGGTGATCCACAGAGTATTCAATAGCGCCGATATCCGGAGTAACCTGATCGCGGGGGTTATCAAAGAAATCCACATCTATCCCAAAGTAATCTCCCAAATTATCCAGGCTGGGAGCGTGGGTGCGCAGATACGCATCCTCGTAGAAGGGATTGTAATCTGCATTGTATTCCCCAAAGAGGGCTATCATATCGTCCATCTCGGTGTAGTAGGTATTGCTATGTCTGCCCAAGTATGCACCGCGAGAATAGATATTGTTGAATTCAACCAGATTGCGGTTTGAGACGCCGGGTTCTGTATTGACAAAGTTTATGGCATATCCGCCGCCCAGGTTTACTATCTGGTTTTTGCGGAAGATATTCTTCGTTCCTGTGATAACAGAGGCTACTGAGCCACTGGCAGGAGAGCTGAGCTCAATGGAATTGTGGGCTGCGTAAACATCTTCACAAGAGGAAACACTTAGTCCCGTAGCATTGACAGAGCCATAACCGCCATACCAATTGTAGCCGCTGCAGCGGATGATGTTGTTATATACATTGGGAGTGGTAGACATGCTAAAATCGCAGCTATTAAAATAGAGACCATAAGCCCAGGTATTCAGGCGGTTGCGATTAACTTGGAGGCTTCCCGTGCAAGAGATCAGTGCTATGCCTTGATTTACTTCTGTCATGGTATTGCCATATATCAGCAGGTTGCTGGCGCGGGTGAGGCTGATGCCCTGATAACCATCGGTATGGACGTTTGCTTGGATGGTCCAATTGCTGAAGTTATTGTTGTAGCTAGTGGAATTGATCTGAACTTGATAGCCACCGCCAAAGAACTGATTGAACTGGATCAGGACGTTATCAGCATCATTTTCGCTTTCATTAACAAAGTAGAGAGATTCGTTGTTTGATGAGCTGGTACCGCTATTAAAGAAGCGATTGTTCGTGATTTTGATTTCGTTGCTATCCCCGCTCACTACGATGCTGCGGCTATACTGCCCGGAGGGAGCAAAGTCACAATCATCAATCTGGATATTGCTGGAATTTTTGATTAGAATGATGTAGTTGTCCTGACTGGTGGCTGCGTGATTGGTGAAGATCACCTCATCGCTGGAGTAGCTGCCCGAAGAGATGTAAAGACTATTCCCCTGCATATCGAGATTTTGGATCAGATAGGGTCCGGTATAGGTGCCGGGGTTGAGATAAAGGTATACGTTGCCGGCTATTGTAGCCGCCTGTAAGGCAGTGATGGCATCGTCAAGATCGTTGTAATCGGCAGTATCTCCACCGATTGAGTAATTGCCCTGCATAGTCTGTCCATATAGCATACAGGCCAAGAGCATGATGAGAGGCAGCATCAGTTTCTTCATTGTGTTCTCCTTGATGATTTTCAGAATGGCTTTCAATTTTCTGTGCTTGTTTGGAGCCAATAAACAAGCACCACTACGTAATTCCATCCGTGAGGATCAGGCGATATGGTCAAGGTTAGCCTGCCGATTTTGGACTCTCTATAGTAAAAATTAAGTCAGCCTCGCGAACTTAGCTACTGCTAAGCTACATCCAGGCAATAGCTT
>JAZHDE010000053.1:0-7121 GCA_036584515.1 Candidatus Cloacimonadota bacterium
GCTTGTTCATCGGCTTCAATTGTGACAACAACGCTATCACAAACAACGTGTTTGAAGCTACTGAGAGTGCTGTTCATCTCTGGAGAGGCGGCAACCAAACTATCACCGGTAACACTCTTACCGGAGCGGAGATCGGCCTCAGATTGAAGGCAAGCAATGATAACACGATTCAGAATAATACTATCACAGGCAACGAGGTTGGCTTGAATACCGGAGGCACCTTGGATTATGGTCCTTCGGAAGACAACCTTATCATCCAAAACCGGATCTACGGCAATTCAGTCTATGGTGCTCAGACTCTGGAAGGAAGCCCTCTTGACCTGACCCGCAACTACTGGGGTAGCCAATATGGTCCCGAGCATGCCACTAATCCCTTCTCTGGAGCCGAAGGTATCGGCAATGCCGTGAGTGACAACATCACTTTCATGCCTTTCTATGCCACTGCCACAACGACTCCCGAGACTGAGTATGTAAACGTGGTAAAGGATACCAGAGCTACCTACATGGTATTCACCACAGACGATCTGACCACTGCTCTGGCTGCTGCCGTTGCCGGAGATGATATCCAGCTTGGCACTTTTAACTTTGTGGGTTCATTTGATGTTCCTGCAAACGTAACAATAATTGCTCAAGCCGGCGAAACACCCACCGTTACAGCCAATGGTGGAGCAGCGTTTGAGATCAATGGTGGGGGTGTGTTGATCGATGGCATTACTGTTGTAGGCGCAGCAGATTATCCCGCAGTGCTTGTAACAGTTAACGATGCAGATAACCCCGCTACCATTATTGATTGCGATCTGAATAACGATACTGGTGCCACTCTGGTCAATGAATCCGGCGTGGACGCCTTGATAGAAGGTAACTATTGGAATGATGACGATCCCAATGATCCCACTATCGTGGTAGGTCAGGGCAGTCCTGTAGTCGTTCTGGAAGAAGAGGAAACTCTGCCTATCGCTCTGTACAGCTTTGCTGAAGACACCCTGCTCAAAGCCGGAGAAACTCAAAGCTACACCGTCAAGGCTCTTCAGGCAGAAGATCTGGCTGGCTACACAGTAAGAATCCAGCTGGATAAGACTTACTTCACTCAGCCTACCGACTTCGCCATGGGTGCAGGTTTCCTGGGTGATGAAGCTGAGCCGTTCCTGGATGATCTGAGCACAGACACGCACTGGATCTATGATGTCAGTGCTGCCTATAACGATCAGATTATGGTCTCCGGATACAACGTGCCGCTCTTCAGCTTCGAATCCACCAGTTTGGCAGGCGCTGATGAAGCTCCTCGTTACGCTGTGAGCCCCATAGCCCTTATCATCAATAACGTGGTGCTGATGACAGTGGATAACGGACAGTACAATGTTATCGTCTGTGAAGAATGCGCATCTGTCGATATCACTCTGGACTGGGCTGATCCCACCATCACTCACACAAATGCGGATACCTATACCAGTCCTTATCTGCTGCATGTGAATTCCGATGGGTCGGGTAACCTTGTAATTCCTACCCTCAATTTCACGTTTGCAGATAACTACAATCAAGACTTCTGTAAGTACATCATCCAGGCAGCAAGTCTTGATACTCCCGGACTTGCCGGATTTGAAGCCGCAGAATTTTTTGCTGCGATAGATGGAACAACGACCGATGTAGCATGGGTACTGCCTGATGAGGCATATGCAGACAATACCTATAGCCTCTATGTTCTGACAGTGGACGATGCTGGTAACTTCAGTATCTTCGATTGGGATTTCATAGTGGATAGAACTGCTCCTGGAACCATCACATGGGCGGAAGGCAGTGCTGCTTGCCGCACCACAATCAATGCAAACAACTCCATAGACTTGAACTTCACAAATCCTGCCGGGGCTGTTTACAACCACATCTGGTGTTTGAGCTATGCCAGCCTGACCGGAGCCGGTGCCTATCCTACCTACAATGATGCCAGCTTCACGGTTCCTGAGCTACCCGCAGCACCTAATCCTTATAATCTATCCATTCAGAACGGATGGACTTCTCTCGGTTATACCATGGCTACAAGTACCTGGACTCATATCAATATGCCCAGAGGCTATTACTACTACATGATATTTGTGGAAGATGCCTCCGGCAATATTGGTGCAGGCTCCTCAGTGAAGGAATCCATCTCATACTGGCCTGGAGATGTATCTATCAACAATGCTGTTGATTTGGACGACGTCGCAGCTCTGGCTGCAGTGTGGGGAACCGATGGCAGTGGCAACACAGCTTGCAACGTTGGTCCCACCGTCGATCGCCTGCGTCGTGGCAGACCCCTGCCTGATACCAGGATCAACATCGAAGATCTGATGATCTTTGCCATGAACTATGGAAACACAGATTATGAGCCATACGACAGAACCCTTCCTGAGATCAATCCCATCCGAATTGAGATGATCACAGAAGCAGTCGATAATCGCCTCCTGGTTCACTTGGTAATGAGCGAGAACAATGGCTTTGTGAGAGCTCTGAACATTCCTGTGAGCTATAGCAATGGCCTCACTTTGCAAAGCGCAGAGCTTGGCAACATCTGGCCTGAAGACAGCATCCTGCTTCATACCAATAGCGACAACGTGATTGAGCTCTCCATGAGCGGTCTGGGTATGGAAACAGTGGTGGAAGGCAATGGTGTTGTGGCCACTCTCAGCTTCCTGATGAATGGTGATACGGTCGAAACCGAGCTGCTTCCCATGATTGCCCGCGATGTGGAAAACAATGAGATCGAGATCATCAACAATCCCACCGGCGGTGTGGATAATGATGAAGAAGTGATTGTGATACCTGCCACGGATTTCCTGGGCAACGCCTATCCCAATCCCTTCAATCCCACCACCACCATCAGCTACGGCATCACCGAAGCTCAGAACGTCAGAATCACAGTCTACAACTCCCGTGGCCAGGCTGTACGCACTCTGGTCAATGCCAATATGCCTGCCGGCACCTACAATATCGTTTGGGACGGCAGAGATGATAGCAATCGTTCAGTGTCTTCCGGCCTCTATTTCTTCAGAATGGAGAGCGGAAACCACTTGCAAATCAAGAAAGCAATCTTGATGAAGTAATAAAACAGCGGAGTCCCGGTCCTCTTTTGGGCCGGGACCCCACTTTAACACAATGAGATATATCCGCTTCATACTCATTGCCGTTGCATGCAGCTTCTGGGCTGCAGCTTCTGCCGCTCATGTTGCCAGCCCGGTAAACCCGGTTTTGGCACAGAGTGGGCAGAGTTTCAGCATAGGCGTGGACCTCACAGATGCCACGAATATCCGTGGTTATGGGATCCGCATTGCCTTTGATCCGGCTCTACTGAGCTACACCTCAGTGAACAGAGGATCTCTCTTCAATGGGGTGCCTGTAAACTGGTGGCGGATATTTGTGGACGAACCCGGGCTTATCAGAGTGGAGTGCTTAATCTTCGGAGAAGGCTTGTATGTGAGCGGTCCGGGCAGACTGTTCACGATGAATTTCACTACCTTGGCAGAAGGGTATTCAGGCTTTAATTTTGATAACGTAACACTATACGATCCCGAGGGCACTCCTATATCTGGCAGCACCTCACAAGATGCGGATATCATCCTTGGCTCTGCCTCTTATGCAAGGATTAAATGCTTTCTACAAGGGCCCTATAATGAGGGTTCCATGCGCACAGACATCACCGGGCTCTTGCCTCTTAGCTCTCCCTATGATGCTGATCCTGTGATCCTGGATCAGATCCCGGAAGATGCAGTGGATTGGGGCTTGATTGAGCTGCGCAGCAGTCCGACAGGCTATACAATCTATTCCCGTTCTGTGCTCTTTTGCCGGGATGGTTTTCTGAGGAGTCCCAAACATCCCTATCTCATTCTATGGGCTTTGCCAGCCGGGCAGTACTACGTGGTGGTAAGACACCGTAACCATCTGGACCTGATGACTTCCTCTCCTGTTGGTTTTGTATCTGGAGGAGCCCCCAGCCTCTACGACCTGAGCCAACTCTCAAACGTTTATGGGCAGGCTGGGGTTACCAATATGGTTGGTGGCGTCTACGCCATGGCCTCCGGAGATGCAGATGGAGACGAAGCAATCTATCCCACCGATAGAAACCTGCACTGGAGAATTCAGGCTGGGAGCAGCGGTTATAAAAGCGCAGATTTCAACTTGGATGGCAATGTCTTCCCAAACGATCTGAACCTCTTCTGGAGGATCAATTCCGGTCTTTCCAGCCGGGTTCCCGTCTCATCGGGCAGGAGTGAGCAGTGAACATAAAGTATCTGCTGCTATTCCTGCTGTTCCTGAGCTGCCTGGTTCTAAGGGCAAACTCGCTTGATCAAATCAGGGGAGGGATAGAGTTCGATTTTGCCAATCCAGCGCTGGAGGAGATCTCCGGACAGAATTGGTTCCAAGTGGATATCCTGGCTCGTTCCACGGGAGCTTCGCAAGGCATGGGCAGTGGTCTATTGCTCGTGAACTACAATTCCTCAGCTTTTGGTATCAATGCTTTTTCGACGGGAAATGCCGCCGTGATCCCCGGGGAGCTTCTTACTACGGGAGTGTTCCCCTTTTACAATCTCATCTGTGCAGATCATTCCTCCCGCAGGCTTGCCATCACCTACGAATATATGTTTATGGGCGGATATGGCAACGTTCTCACTCCTCAGTATCATGTCCTGGCCACAATCAGGCTGAGAGTGCTGAATGCACTGGGTAACTCGGGCTTGTCTTTTGAGAATGCTCTGATGCAGGATAACCAGTTCCTGGATGATAACTTCAATCTCTTTGCTCCGGTACTCACTGGGTCACCTCTGCTCTTTCCCTTGTCCAACACTCCCCAGAACCTCTGTCTCTATGCTCAGGGAGATATCCTGAGGCTCACCTGGGACCATATTCCCTATTGCACTTACAATGTTTACAGCACCCAAAACCCTAATGTGGAATCCTGGCAGCTTATCGCCAGCAACCTTTCAAACAACTATTGGGAATTGCCCTCGGCTGAAAGAGGGTTTTTCCGAGTAACGGCACATTACCCGGACACAACTATTTTGCAAGGAGGATCCAGATGCGATTAGATAGTGCGGCATCATTCTGCCAAGCTCCGATCAGGATGCAAACCTGCAAACCCGCTGAACGGCTTGGATCAGAAGAACCACGCTCTTTCCGTATAACCATACGGATCGGTATTCTAACGCTATGGAGTAGATCATGAGGCTAAAAACAATCACCCTATTCATAATACTGATACTCGCCCTGAGTATTCTGCAGGCTCAGAATGCCTCAGTTTACTTTGATGGCGATGGCGATTATGGCGCTTTGAACAACTTTTTAAACGCTGGCTTGGGCGGTTCAACTGGCTTAACTTTTGAAACCTGGATCAAGCCCCTCAGTCTCTCAGGCGGCAGCCCTGTGGATAGCTACCGAAACACTCTGGTAGATTTCACTATTCAGGGATCTAATTCTGTTCTCAGCATGTACCTCAGAGAGAATGGCAAAATCCTCCTGGGCGGAAGAAGCAGAAACATGGATGCTTTTCAAGAGCTTGTTACCCCCTCTCAGGTGATCACTGCCAATGTCTGGCAACACGTAGCCGGAGTGCTGGATTATACGAATAAAAAGATCTTTATCTACGTAAACGGGAACCTGGCAGCAGCCAAGGAATTGGGCGTGATCTTTGGAAGTGACACATACTTTCCCGCCACAGGAGGCGTGAAGTTTATAGCTGCTTCTCACGAGCTCAGTCCAAATCACTACTTTCATGGCTACATGGATGAAATGAGGCTGTGGAATTGCGTTCGCACCCAAGCCGAAATTGCTCAGCAGATGCAGAATCCTGTGAGCACCCAGCCCTACCTGCTGGGCTACTGGAAGTTTAACAACAACATGTTTGATAGCTCCGGATATGGTTTCGATGGCTCTCTGGTGGGATCGGGCACCTATGGGGAACCCTATCTGGCTGGATTGTACCTTTATGTGGTGCCGGTTTATACTCAGGCTCATGAACAGAGCTATGTCGATCTCGAAGTGAGAGTGGAAGGTTATTCCGACCCTTTGCGAGCATATGAGGTAGCCCTGGGCTTTGATCCACACTATCTCGAGCTGGAAAGCCCCGATGATATCCGCAAGGGCGATCTGCTTTCCTCCTGTGGAAGCACAGAACTGCTGAGCACGGGCTCCGGGGGCAACTATACAATCACAGAAGCCATCATGGGCGTATCTACCGGAGCAGAAGGTTCCGGGAGCCTCTTCACTATCCGGCTCAAGGCCCTGCAACCCACGGGTATAGAAGGCACGCCATTTGATCTGTATACTGCGATTTTGAGGGGACCGCTCAATGAAGACGTCGCAGTTGCAGACCTGCTGGGCTCGACGCTCGTGATTGAGGAACTACCTGTGCAAGCTCAGGTGATCCCGCTCTACACAGGCTGGAACCTCATCTCAAGCTGGATAGTACCTCAGGATGATTCCATGGAAGCCGTCTTTGCCGATCTGATCAGTGCAGGCTATCTGGTGAAGGTGCAGAATGAGGATGGTGCTCCGTTTGTCTACGATAGTCAGATCGGATGGATCAATCTGATAGGATCTTTCGAAAAAACTGAAGGATACTTGGTTCAGGTTACAGAGGACTGCACTTTGGTTATCACAGGCTTTGTAGTTTCTTTGCCCCTGGATATTCCGTTGAGTGCAGGCTGGAATTTTATCTCTTATCCTGGAGATAGTTCCAAACCGGCCATGCAGTTTTTACATCAATTGATAGATAATAACAAGCTTAACAAGGTGCAAGATGGAGATGGGAACATAATCTTGCACGATAATGGAGCCTGGATTGATACAATACGAAACTTCCTCAGTGGTGATGCATATAGAGTATCAGTCACCGAAAACACGTTGTTTGAGTATAATGAATCCATCTTCAACCGAGGCACCATAGATCAACCCAGCCACTATCTGCCCATTGTGAAATCCACAAAACAAACACTGTCGAGATAAAAAAAAGAGGTACACATGAAAAACATTCTGTTGGTCGCTATTTTCTGCCTTGGGTCTGTCGGCCTCTTGATGGCGAATCACTTTGTTCCGGCTTGGCACACCGTGCTTCAGCGTATTTTTCCCTCAAAAAATAAAACACTAAAGTTTTCGGC
>JAZHDE010000054.1:0-7076 GCA_036584515.1 Candidatus Cloacimonadota bacterium
AGTGCTCGGGAAGACTGGGCGAAGACACGGCGAAGACTCCGGGAGGAATCAGTGAACAGTGATAAGAGCTGCAGTGCTTCAACTCTTGTAAGTTAAGCCTTACCCCACTCTCATTCATCTCTGCCCTGGCTGTGCTGCGAATCAAACGCCTTGTAGCCTTGAAGATGGCTGTACTACGGCGACAGTACTGCAGTATCACGACGTTAAGGAATTGGGAGCAAAGAAGCATAGGCCAAGAAAAGCTCTCCCTATCCGGAAGAGCTTCTCAGTAACAAAGGGGTGCCAAAGAACTACTTGAGCATAAACCAAAGCTTGGCAGCTTTGTTCACTATCTCCAGATAATCGAAGGCTTCATTGGGGTTTTTGCCAAAGGCCATCAAGCCGTGTCCCTGCCAGATCAAGGCATTCTGTCCCTCCAGAGCAGCCAAGGTGGCATCAGCCAGGTCTCTGGTGCCGGTTTCAGCAAAACGCGCCATGGCGACACCGGTGGGCAGATAATACTTGGTTTCGGGCAGGATGCTCATTAGTCTTTGATTCAGAGAAACCGGATCATCGTAAACCGGCAATTGCGATAGCGCTATGATCTCGGCAGGATGAACGTGTATGATGCATTTGTAATCTGGTTTATAATGTTGGAAATATTCTTGTATCCTGCGGTGTGTGAGCCACTCCGAGGTGGGCTTGGCACCTTTCGGATAAATCGATTCATGGCTCTGAGAATCATTCTTCTCCACTCCCACCAACACAAAGCTATCGGCAAGGTTTTTGCCGTATTGACGGTAACGTGATCCAGTGCGAGAAACCAGATAATGCCTGGTCTCATCATTATCTTTGACCAAATGAAGGCTACGGAGTTCTGAACTGATGTCAAAGGACATGTTACCGGCATTAGCTTCTGCCCATCCACTTTGCCAGATTCGCTCGGCTATTTCCGAGATGGTATCCGTGAGCTGCGGAAGCATAGTCAGAACCAGCTCAAAACGCTGTTTCATGAGGTTTGCATTGATCATGATCTTTACTCCGAAGCTTTACTGCGGCAGATCTTTTCCACTTCCCGGAAGTTCACTTTGCCGGAGGCCATCATAGGGATATCTTCGATCACTTCGAAGACTTTTGGGATAGCAATGGAGGGCAACTCTTTCTTGAGCTTCTTCATCACAGCATGCTGGTCGAAATTTCCGGTGGTGACTGCAGCGACGACGTCTGCACCTTTGGTGGGGTGAGGGACGTCAACCACGCAGCAGATCACGTCTTCCGGGAGGAACTTGGTGAGGATCTCCTCCACTTTGACCAGGGAGACCATTTCTCCGCCGACCTTGACGAATCTTTTCAGGCGTCCTTTGTGCCACAGATAGCCATCATCATCGATCATGCCGATATCTCCGGTCTCATACCAACCATTGCGGATTCTGAGCGAGGTCTCTTCCAGATCGCCCAAGTAGCCCACCATCACATTGTCACCTTTCACCAGAATCTTTCCTTCCTGATTGATACCCAAGATCTTGTCCGTATGAATATCCACTATGCGCACCTGCACATTGGGAAAGATTTTACCGATGCTGCCTTTCTTCTGATTTCCCGGGTAGTTCACGGAGATCACTGGACTGGTCTCCGTGGTGCCATAGCCTTCAAAGATCGAGATTTTGTGTTTGGCTAGGAAGCCTTCAAAGATCTTATCAGGCAGCTTATCCGCTCCGGCAATTGCCAGCTTCATGCTGCTGTAATCTCCGGGATCTGATTTGGCTAGATAGCCATGAAAAAAGGAGGGCGTGGCAGCCATAAAGGTGGCTCTGTATTGTTTTACAAGATCACTGACAGTCCTATATTCCAGAGGATTGGGGTAGGTGACCATGGTGGCACCCATTAGGATGGGAAGCCAGAATTGGGTGGTGAGTCCGAAAACGTGGAAGACAGGCAGGATGGAGAGGAAGACGTCGTTGTGATCCAGAGGAACCAACTGGTGAATTCCGTCGATGTTGTGCAGAATGTTTCTGTGAGAAAGCTGAACGGCTTTGGGTTCCTTTTCACTTCCACTGGTGAAGAGTATCACAGAGACCTCATCGCTGTTTCCGTTGTGCACCATGTTTTTGAGGACAGCGTAGGGAAGCTTGCTGATCAGAGCTGCTTTGAGCTTCGCGAGTGTTCCCACTCTCTGCAGGATATCTTCCACAAAGATCATGTGGTCAATGGGTTTGAGCCCCAATTTGTCCATGAGCTTCTTACTGGTGATAACGGTTTTAAAATTGCATTTCTGGCGGGCATAAAGGCAGTTATCTATAGCTCCGGTGGCATAGTTGATCATCACGGGGATCTTCCCGCAATAAAGGGTGGAGATCACTCCCAACATAGCACCCATAGAGGTGGGGAGCAGCATTCCGATGTATTTGCCGGGAATCTTTCCCAGCTCTTCCTTGAGTATGAAAGAAGCTATGAGCATCCTGCCGTAACTGTAGTCCTGATTTGTGCCTTTATCCACTACGGCAAGTTTGGCGGAGTGTTTTTTTGCTGTCTGTATAAAGCGTAGATGCAATTGATCCATATTTTTCCTCAATCAGTTTATTAGGTGAAGCCAGTCTTTTAGCAGGAATTCCAGCCTGCCGATCAATAGAGAGATACGCGCCATCACAGTGTAACCAAATGAAGCTCCGAAGCTTATCATCAGAAAGTAAATGCCTATTTTGGATGGTACGGCATAGACGCCTTCTTGTTTCTTGCTGAAGTAAAAGAAATAGATGCCGCAGATAGTGCCGATGATCAGGATGAAATTGCCCACAGTAGCAATCGTATTCCCGGGGATAACAGGGTTTATCATGGTGGCAGTCATCTGTTGCAGAAGGTCACTCTTCATATAGCGCAGCATGCTGATCCCTGCCGAGGTGCCAATCACCAGGGCTATGGGATATCTAGAGATCCACTGGGTTTTGGGATGCAGGCGCATCAGCATCATGATGCCCAAAGCTCCGGGGATCAGGAGAATAAGGTTGCCGCTGAAATCCGTGAAGAGCTTGGTGAAGAGATTGGGCAGCAGAGTATTGTATATAATGTAGATCACCCAATAAGCTGCCGAGAGACCCACGAAGATCTGCTCTGCCAGCTTGTAAAAGGGATTGTCCTTGTAGAGAAAACTGAAGATGCAGAAGGTGAAGAAAGCACCTATGTAGAGGCCAAGGATAGTCATTAATTCAGCCATTAAATCTCCTCCTTCAATTCTGGAGCTTGCTTGCTTCTCTTGCTTTTCCACACCTTGTAATTGCCAATGGCTATAAAGATGAGGATCAAGAGGTGAGCCACGGATTGGGAATCCATTTTGGCAGTGGCAGCGCCATTCTCCATGCCGATCAGGCCCTCATACTCTGCGGCAGCTTTAAGGCCGCCCAGGAGCCCTATAAGCTGGTTCTGGCTGTTGATATAGGGGATGAAGCCCGGAGCGGAGATGGCTGTCGTGCCGCCGGTCACGGGAACGTTATACATATCGTGGGCAGCCATGATCCACTGCTTGATGCCGGGATCTCCCGAGGAAAGTGAACTGATATAGGCAATGTCCCGGAGCGTGTTTATCCCTGCCAGCATGGGTATCTCGTTCAAGTCTGTTCCGGAAGTATCCGTGGGATAAACTTCCACCAGAGATCGTCCCATGGCCTGA
Organism: Candidatus Cloacimonadota bacterium; assembly: GCA_036584515.1. Taxonomy (GTDB): domain Bacteria; phylum Cloacimonadota; class Cloacimonadia; order Cloacimonadales; family Cloacimonadaceae; genus PHBP01. The sequence continues at coordinate 3,644 of JAZHDE010000054.1, forward strand.
ATAGTGACCATGCCGCCAACTTTATAGCCCAAATTGACATAATCCACTCCATACTGCTTGTCTGGATACTTCTCAATAAGTTGTCTAAAGGCCTGATCTGCCAGTTGCGGTCCCTGGGGCCATAGAGCAGTAGCAATCACTTTATGGCCTTTGCTCCAGGCATGGTCTATCATGGCTACAGCCATGGGTTGAAGCTCGGTCATGGAGGCAGGATCGTAATCAAAGGAGATAATGGCAACAGAACCGACCGGGGCTGTATCCACCAGCTTGTGTGCCATGCGGACGTGGGGAGAGCTCTCGGTGATCCAGCCAATGGGGAAGAGGAGTGGCAGCATTACTGCCAGAAACAACACCAGATATATAATCCTTCTTTCTGTCTGAGGGTTGATGCTCATTTGTCACCTCCCAGGTAGGATCGTTCTATGCCAAGGATTATTCTCAGGCTGCTGCCCACTATCCCTAAGGCTGCGCTGATCATGATAGCTCTTTGCGCAGCGGAATTGGGGAACTCCATAATGAAATCTGTGAGGTTGGGCAGATGAAGCAAGGGGAGATTGGAGGGAATCCAGCCTGTGAGCATGGTGCCAAAGCTGCTTCTGCCCAGGATCACGATTACGGCAGTGATCATCAAAAGATTGGATTCGAAGCTGCGGATAATGAAGGCACGATAGGCAGCAGAGGCGATGTAGAAGGCCAGGAGGGCAAACATCGTGGCAGAGAGATGCTGATAGACGTTTTCAAAGAGGTAGTCGAAGGGCTTGAGCCCCAGCCAGGCTTGGATGGAGGCACCATTGCCCAGGATACCATCGGTCTTTTCCATTCCCCAGAGTAAGCCCACAATAAGCATCAAAGCAAAGCTGATCATGCCTGCCAGATAGAAAGGCCAGTCTTTGACCTTGTTTCTGATCTTGGCGCTGTTAACTCGGATCAGGCTCACCTGTCCCAAGAACATGGCAAAGCCGGAGATAATCATAAACCAGCGTTCCAGAGTTTCGTTGATCTGACTGAAGGGGCGGTGCGGGATGAACTCCGAGGCAAAAACCACCAGGCCTGCCAGAAAGACAATCAGTAAAGGTAAGTTTCTTTTCATATCTATATACCAATTCCATTCTTATACATTAGAAGACCTTCCCGAAGAAGTCCTTGAACCAAGTCCAGCCCAGAGATTCTGTCACAATTCCGCTGAGGATCAGAATGATGATGAGGAGCTTGCCAAAGTCGTGCCCTTTGAGGCTGCCCAATTGCTGAGGGTCTTTGGAAAGGTAGGCTGAGGCAGCAAAGAGTTCTTCTCCTATCAAGGTGTAGTCACAGGACACCACAAAGAAAGGAAGCTGGTGAGCCTGGGCTGTTCCTGCTGTCTGGATAGCGCCTGTGCTAAAGCCTGTTTCTGCCAGGATGAGAGACTCGGCATAGAAGGAACCCATGAAGAAATTGGCTGCAGGTTGTTCACGTACCATGATGCCATCAATACCTGCCACATAGCCAAATTGGTCATCTGTGAGGTAGAAAACATTGCTTTCTTTGTAAGCATCCAATCTGCCTGCTTTGAGGTAAGACTCACGTACCACTTCCCTAGCTGCAGAGAGCACCATGGAGAAGCGGCAGGGAACGATCAAATCTGTATCATACTCGGCAGCTTTATGTGCCAGATGGCTAAGTATGGTCATGCTGGCAATAGTCTGAATATCATCCAGATCGGAGATACCGGGAACGTAGAGAATGGGCTTGCCTTTCTCAGTGGCACGTCCGATTGCCTCATCCATGGAGTCGAGCCCGTTTATTCTTCTCACAAAAAGGTCTTTTCCTCGTTTGGCAGCAAAGATATAAAGCAGGATAGCTGCGCTGATCACAAGCAGCATCAGCAGGAAAGAGAGTTTATCCAGATAGAACCACTGTTCGATGGGCTTGGCTTCCAAGACCTGCGCCACAGAATCTGTTTGAGAGACTGCTATCAATCTGTAACGATAGGTCTCATCCGGGGAAAGTTCTGTATCTGTATATATTCCGCTGAGCTCCGTGGATTGGCTTAACTCCTGAAAGACCTGCATACTGTCTGCTTTCTGGATTGTTACCACCGTTCCCGGCTCTGCACCTTCCCAGACAAGATTCAGTGCAGTACCTGCATCATGAGGGACATCGGCAATGTCGAAGCTTACCACTGCTGCCAAGGGGAGCAGCAAAACCGTAAGTAAAGAAGCTAAACAAGCTCTAACAAGTTTATTCATTGTAGTTCCTTGAACACGATGCTGTTGATCAAGCTGGTCATAGCTCCGATCTGAGCCAAAGACTCGGCATTGTAAACAAAGCCGGTGGGAGAATCTGTGAGTTCGGCCAGCTTTGCCACTTCATTGTATGCAGTCTGAAACCAAGTGCTGCTGGTAAGAGATTCTGTGGTCAAGAGTTGCAGATCTTTGTGAATAGTGCTCCAAAGTCCTGCCTCAAAAGGATTATCTCCGATATCCTCCGTTTCTTCCGTGGCCTGGATGGCAGAATAGAGGCGCGAAATTTCCACCCACTGTCCCAGAAGGAACAGAGTGTAGGTCTCGTATTGAGCGCTTTCCCAAGTGGAGGCTTCATACTTCTGCTTGAGCTGAGAGCAGGCAGTGCTGATCTCCGCCCAATCACCGGCCCGGAGTAGTTCCTGCATGGAGCTTTTCACCTCATCGGCTTGTTTCTCAATCTCCAGGGCGGTTGCCAAATCCACATACTCATCAAAAAAACGATTCAAAGCTGCACCGTTCCCAGTGATAGCAGTCAGCATCAGATCAGCCTGTAAAACGCCCAAAGCATAGATGCGCCTCTGATCCTGCGTTTCTGGCACGAGCGCAGTCTGTGGCATAACAGCCAGTATTTTGGCAGGATTGATCACTTCCAGCTTAGTTGTAACGATCTGGATGGAAGGGATGGGGTCAAACTCTGTGATGGCTTTGGCGATGTCATCATTGGGGAGCTTCTTCCTGTCTTTGTTGCAAGCCGGCAAAACAGCCAAAACCAATACTAACAGCATGTAAAAGATTTTCTTTGTCATCTTAGGAAATTCCTTTTATAGTTCCATTATTGAGTATCAACAGAGCTCTGAGCATCACAGGAGCTACTCTGGTATCTGCTCTCATATAGTCAAGTGATATATCGCAGCTTGCCGGATTGATCTGAACATTGTTCATATTGTATCAGATGACCTGCAAGTCATTGTGGTAGCGAGTGCATTCATTACAAAGATGATAGCTGCAGAATCTGTTGTAGAGTTCCTGCAGGCCTTGTTGGTAGATTGCCCGGCTATTTACCAGCTTGATCTGGGAAGGATTAACGTGCTTCAGCATGGATCGCAGTACGTGGTTCTCCTGCAGGGGTGGAAAGCTGAGATAATCCTCCATAAGCTTGTGTTTGGCCTCAGTCTGCGCATGTTTCTCATACCAGAGATAGAGGATGGGTA
>JAZHDE010000055.1:0-6992 GCA_036584515.1 Candidatus Cloacimonadota bacterium
CAGCTCTAATCCCTAGTCCCTAATCCCTAATCACTGTTAAGCGACAAGATGTCGCCTCCACTCTGGTCACTTGTCACTCGTCACTCTCTTGTGTCTCCCGGAGTCTTCGTCGAGTCTTGCAGGACTCTTCCGGAGCAAAGTGCTCGGGAAGACTGGGCGAAGACACGGCGAAGACTCCGCCAGGAATAAGGAAGAAGAAACCTACGCGCCATGATTTACTGCATGTGTAACGATCTTAGATATGACATGTCCACGAAATCGGCATTTTGTATACACATGATGAGCCATATGTCCACAATACCAAGAAATCCTGGACATATAGCAGAGCCTTGCTCTATATCTGGGTTCTACAGTCTTGTGAAGGGTTTGACTATGCTTTGTGTGCTGCTGTGTACCTTCAGGAAGTACAAGCCCGGACTGCAATCCAACCCCTTGGCATCTTTGCCGTCCCAAAGCAGTTCGGTTTCATCTTGCTTTAGATTAGAGAAGCGTTTCACCAGCTGTCCTCTCAGGTTGTAGATCTCAACAGTGCTGCCAGTAGAAAATCCCGATTCGGGGCGGATTCTCAACTGCTCGGAAGAGGGATTGGGATAGAGCGAGACTAGCCCGGGACTGGGGATCTCATGAGGATCATTGTTTGCCACAGTGGTTCCATGTGTCCTGATATACCAGGAATATGTCTGCGCTGCCGGGGGCAATACGAAATCTCCAAAATAAAGGGTAGCAGCATTGTTGTAACCGGTTACCACACAGCGGTCTCCCTGGCTGGCGATGATTTCCGAGGCATTGGCAAACAGTGTTCCGGAGCTGTCATAGCCTTGGATGCCCCACTGCCATATTCCCTGGGAATCTCCTTTGCCCACAAAGATATTCATCTCATCGAAGCTGCCGGTGAGAGGGTAATCTCCAAAACTGCAATCATCCCACAAACTGCCGGTTAAAAAGCAGTTTCCTTGCTCATCTCCACAGATTCTGACATAATAGCAGGCACCCAGATTCGTGCTGTTATCCACCCAAACCCAAGCACCATCCGGCCCCAGCTTGGCACAATTGGGGATCACATCCAGCCTGTTCACGGAGAAAGGTTCCATTACAACATCGGCCGAAAGATAGGTGTATCCCTCCGGATCTATATAACTATCAGAGATAACGCAGTAGCCGTTACCCACTCGTTCTCCCCAGATGCCGTTTCCACTGGGATCCAGCTTTATCGCAAAGCCGCAGGAACCATCGCCCGTGAGATTGATGGCATTGGGCTGGCCAAAACTGCAGTAATCATAGAAGTTCCCCGTCAGATAGATGTTGCCCGCTGTATCCGTGCCCAGATTGTTGCATTCCAGATCTCCAGTGCTATTGGGCACCGCATGAGCCCAGAGGGGATTCAGATCTTCGTCCAGCTTGGCAATAAAGATCCCGCGATTGGGTGTGGTGAGGGCTATCTCTCCCAAGTTCAGACTGTAACGGAAGCTTCCGCTTAGGTTGATCTCTCCGCCGGGACCCACGTCCAAACCCTGCAGCACATCATGCTCGGCTGATCCGAAGGCGGTTGCTTCCAGGAGATTCCCCTCTGAGCTATATCTGGCCAGATAGAAATCCTGCTGGCCGCTATTATCCAATTCATACTCTCCCAAGCTGAAGCTTTGGTCAAAAGTGCCACCTACTACAATACAATCATTGGCTTCCAGGGTCATTTTGCGGGCATAATCCGTTCCCTCTCCCCCCATCTGAACTGCCCAAAGCCAGTTGCCGCCGCTATCCATTTGTGCCAGAAAAGCATCCCGAACACCGCTTGCCACCAGAGTCTGTGTTCCAAATTCCACAGTCCCGGAAAAATATCCGCAGACCACTATTCTGCCTTGGGAATCTTCCAGTGTGCAAGTGGTTCTGCATTCGCCGGTTCCACCGGTTCTCTGCACCCAAACCCAGGCGGGTGGAGTGGCCAAAAGTCCGGCCAGCAGCGCAATCAAGCCAAATACAAACAAAGCTCTTTTCATCTTTTTATCCCCCTTAAAGATACTGTGTCACATTAGAATACATCTCATAAAGAAGTCAAGTAATTAAGTTAGAAGTTAGGAGTTAGGAGTGAGAAGTTATTGCTGCGCTGCTTCGCATAGTGGAAGCGACATCTTGTCGCTTTTGGGGAGTGACCAGTGACAAGTGCTGCGCTGCTGACGCCCGCTAGTAAGCTACCGAATAGAACGCAGATGACTGGATCAACTGGATCAACAGGATTTCTCCCACAAATTGTCACAAATGAAAGATCACGAATGAGCACAAATCTGTTCAATCAGTTTAATCCGGGTAATCCGTAATGAATACAATCCTTTAATCCTGAAATCTTTTTGGAAGGAAGAGAACGCAGATGACTGGATCAACTGGATCAACAGGATAGAATGCTATCGTCCCCCGTAGGGGCAGACCTGTGTGTCTGCCCTATAAGCCCTGAAGGGGCGATCATCTGATAGCGATGGGCGGCAGCCCATCGACCAGGTCAGCCTGCACTTATCATAAATAAATATCCCTTACCCCCTGTCCTGAAAACCGAGGTTTTCAGGACAGGGGGTAAGGGATTAAACCATTAAGATTATCCATCTGGCGCTTGACCCGGGGTTCCGCTCCTCCACCCCGGGCTATGGAATATCGCTCCTCCGGAGCTTGCGGGTATTTTCAGGACAGCGGATACTACCTGAAATGCCGTTCCTACGGAACTACGAGGAGGGACTGCGCTCCTCCGGAACTCACCCTGTTGACAAAGTCTGAAACATCACCAAGTTTTGACCATATTCTGAAACCCCGGTAGGGGTAATATTCCATAGCCAGGGGTGTAAACCCCTGGTATAATAGAGAATAGATAGTGTATATGGTTTAATCCACTACCCCCAACCATGATAACCACGGTTATCATGGTTGGGGGTAGTGGATAATTGTTTATAATGGTCGTATGCTGACCTGGTCGATGGGCTGCCGCCCATCGCTATCAGATGATCGCCCCTTCAGGGCTCTATTTCGGCTGTGTGTGGTTTTGCTGGCTACCTAAAATGCCGTTCCTACGGAACTCTGGGGGAATTGATTAGAACAAAGAAACAATACCAACTGTTATTTTCCGAGGGCCTTACGCATCCTCGCTATGATCTTTCGCCCGCAAGGGGCTTTGTTAACAGGCTGCACTCCTACGGAGCTTGCGGGCAGACACACAGGTCTGTCTCTACAAGTTAATAGTGAAAAGGTAATCGTGAATAGAGGTTAGCCGCAGTCTCCCAGCTATGCGCTTACCTCTCTTTTCACTGTTCACTGATCACTTGTCACTAAAGAAAAAGCACCACCCGGAGGCGGTGCTTGTATCAGGGGTAATTGGTCTTTTAGAATGAAGTTTTATCCACGAAGTTGAAACCATCGATCAGCATCGTGGGGATCTTGGCATAGCCTTCCACGGGGAGGCTTTTACCCAGAGCCAGGATACGGCGGGTCACTTCGTGAGGGATCTCGTTCCAGCGCAGGTTGTTCACAGCGTGTTTCACCTTGCCTTTTTCGAAATAGAGCACACCATCGCGGGTCATACCGGTGAGTTCACCACGTTTCATATCCACCACCCGGATATACCAGAAGCGGTTGATAATCAGTCCGCGTGGCACCATCTTCATCATCTCGGCTTCGGTGGTGTCTGCACCCGGGACATAAAGATTGTAAAGCTGCGAGGGTTTGGCGTTCTTCTCTTTGGCCCAATAGCGGGTAGTGGGCATATTGAGCAGCTTACCCTTTTCGATCCAGCTGATCTCTTCTGCTGCCAGGCCGTCCGAGACGAAAGGCGGAGCGATCATATCTTTATCCTTGAGAGTGGAATAGAGCGAGAATTTTTTGCCAAAGAAGCTCTTACCAAGCTGATCCGTGAAGGGAGTGAAGCCTTCATCGGCCTGACGGCGGTTCAGGAACCAGCTCATGAAGCTGATCATTTCCACCAGGGCTTCCGGACGGATGATCACGGGCAGCTTTTCGGCATCAAAGCTCTGGAACTTCACCAGGCTTTCAAGCTGGGCATTGAGCCGATCCAATTCATTCTTCAGCTTAAACTTGGCAAAATCCTTGTGGTTGAAGGAAACCTTGGTTTCAGTCTCGCCTTTTTTGATCGTCATGGAGTGGCCAAACTCGGTAAATTCACTATCTGCAAAGAGACCGTTCTTGGTAGCTATCATGCTCTTCTGGATATGCTTCTCGGTCATACCGGAAACCATGGCATCCTGTTTCACACCGTTGGCAATGGATTTGCGTACGATCTCCACCATTTCGGCGGGATCAAGCTCCGCAGTTGACTTGATGAAGTTCACCGGATTGGGCAGCTTTTGCTTGCCCAGAGTGGGCATATACTCGGGATCGGGCTGGTTTTCCAGAGCTGTACTCTGAGCAGTATTGACCAGTTGCTTCAGAGAAGCTTCGTCCAATTGGTTGGTGCGGGCCTTTCCAGTCCGGTTGTCATAAGCCACTTCCAGGCTGAGCTGCAGGTTATCACCGGCAATATGCTGAGTGATGGTGTTTTGGGCAAAACGAGTCTCATGACTGTCTTTGGACCAGATGGAAACGCTCCAGTCGTCGGCCTTGCAATTCTTCTCTATGTAGCGGAGAGCTTTTTCGATATTCTTTGTCATTGGGAACCTCCCACTCTGATGTTGCGGAATCTTGCAGGCGCAGAACCATGGGTCATTCGGGCAGTCTGGGAAGGCTGTCCTTTGCCGCAATTGACTACGCCAAAAGGCTGCCAGAAGCGTTCGTCGCAGATGGCGTCACAACTGTTCCAGAATTCCGGATTGTTGGATTTGTAGAGCACTTTCTTCAGAGGACGGTGCAATTTGCCGTTCTTGATTTCCCAGAAGAAATCTCCGCCAAACTGGAAGTTCACTCTATGCTGGTCGATCGAGAAACTGCCGCGGCCTTGGATGTAAACGCCTTCTTCCGTGTCCGCAATCAGTTCAGCGGGGCTAAGAGGCTTGGTGCCCGGTAGAAGGTAGAGATTGGGGATGCGGTTGATGGGCTGATCGTAGTAATAGGTGGCACGGTTGCAGCCGCGTGAGTAGTTCAGGCCAATCTCCATGGCTGTATCGCGGGTGCTGCCGTATTCATTGAGAATGCCGTCTTTGATGATGTGCCATTTCTGGCCGGGAACGCCATCATCGTCAAAACCTGCTGTGGCCAATCCCTGAGGCAGGGTGTTATCGCCCACGAAGTTGATGATCTCACTGCCGTAACGGTAGTTCTTCAGCTTCTCGGGAGTGGCAAAGGAGATGCCGGCATAGTCGGCTTCCCAGCCCAGGACGCGGTCGAGCTCGGTGGGATGTCCCACGCTCTCGTGCATGGTGAGACCGAGGTGATTGGGATCCAGGATCAGGGTGCGACGTTTTTCTTCACCCAGAGTACCGGCTTTCACTTTGATAAGGGCTTCTTCGGCGATTCTGGGAGCCCGATCCAAAAGATTGAGCTCATCTATCCATTCCCAGCCCACGGCTCTGCCACCTTCGTCGAAGGTGCGACTCTGGCTATCGCCATCCAGCACTGCTGTGGCGGTGATCATGGGATTGATGAAGCCTGTGGTGAGGTCCAGACGGGTACCCAGAGTGGAAGCAAAGAGCTTCTCGTCCTTGTTAGAAAGGATGTAAAAGGTTGCCTGGCGGATGCCTTCATAGTTCTTGATGGTTTTATTGACTTCCATCATGAGCTCGATCTTTTCCTTCATGGGTACGTCGAAAGGATCGATCTCCATGGGAGTCTTGTAAGTGGCGATATAGCTGCGCTCGGGTGCCAATTGCAATCCTGCTCCCTTGCGAGCGCGGGAACTGAGTTTGGCTATCTCATAGGCACGTTTCACGGTTGCCACCACGGCCTTTTCTGTGAAGACATTGGAATGGGCAAAGCCCCACACTCCGTCTTTGAAGACCCGGACGCCATAGCCGTTCAGGACGTTGTTGGAGGTGTTTTTCAAGCTCAGATTCTGCAGATATATCATCTGCGTTTGGGTCTTTTGGATCCGAATATCAGCATAATCTGCCCCCAGGGACAGCGCTGTATTCATGGCCAGATCGAGATAATCCATAATTACTCCCGGTTTTTATTGTTTGCTTAGAAACCCATTTTGTTCGGAAGGCGGGAGCGGGCTGGCCACTCCCGCACATTCCTATTCTATCAGCTTAGTCGATTAGCTTTTGGATGGTAGGGATCTGGCTGGGCTTTCCGAAGGCCAGGCTTCCTCTATCCTTCATCCAATTGGAAAGTATGCTGCTTGTTCTTTTCATTGGTTCCTCCTAACAGCATTGTTGGTTGATGCCATCGATGGGGGGCACGCTAATGTCCCAGCGATGGTAGGTGGGCAAAAACCAGAGAACCTTGGCGGAGCCTGATTCTGCTGGCAGTTTGGGAGCCTGAGCGGGCAGGGCCGGCTCTTGGCTCTCGGCTTTATCAATGAAGAGCTCAGGATTGAGCTGCGAAGGCAAGGCGGAAAGAATGGTCGAAGCCCAGTTCAGGAAGGCTACGCGGCCTTTGTCTGTGAGCTCGACTCTGGTATTGGGCTTTTTCCCGATCCAGGATTTCTCCTGGAGCACATATCCGGACTCTTCCAAACGGCTAAGATGAGACGAGAGATTACCCCAGCTTAGCTGAGTGAGACCGGCGAGCTCAACGCAATCTATCCGGTCCAGTTCGTTGAGTGCTTTGATGATTGCCAGGCGGGCGGGAGTGTGAATCAATTGATCCAGGGCTCCGATCTTCTCCAGCAAGTCTTTTTGTATCCGGCTCATTGTTACCTCTCATTGTGTTATTCTCAGTGGCGAGCTTGGCATCTGCTAACCACACAGAGCACTTTGTGGAGCAAAGTACTTTCTGTCAAGAACTATTTTTACAGATGGAGAAGAAATATCCCAGGAAGACTTGTAACTAGCTGTAAGGCAATCTGTAACGAGAGCATGATTATTCTGTGCAGGCGGGTCTGTCGCCGATTCTGAGGCTATAGC
>JAZHDE010000056.1:0-6946 GCA_036584515.1 Candidatus Cloacimonadota bacterium
TTAAGAATGCCGGTTTTAATGGACCGGGCTTAGCTTACAAACCTTTTGGAAAACAGAAATAATTACATAAACAGGAGTACAAATTATGGAATTAGCAGCCGGAACCAACGCAGCCTTCATCTTAGGCTGGATAGGAATCTTCCTGATGGTGGCCCTTGCGGGCATCGGCAGTGCCATTGGAACAGTTATCGGTGGTAGCGCAAGTATCGCTGCCATGAAGAAAAGAGATGATATCTTTGCTAACTGCATGATCCTCTCAGCTCTGCCCGGAACTCAAGGTCTCTATGGCTTTGGTGCCTTCTTCATCCTGCAAACGATCATTACCCCTCAGATCACCATGCTTCAAGCTTCAGCCCTTCTGGGTGCTGGTTTGATCATGGGTATTGTGGGTATGATCTCTGCCATTCAACAAGCCAAAATCGTAGCCTGCGGTATCGAAAGCCTCGGCAATGGTAATGACGTCTTCACCAAGACTCTGATTCTGGGTGTGTTCCCGGAACTCTATGCCATTATCGCCTTTGCCACCAGCTTCTTGATCAGCGGAGCCATTCAAGGATAAGACTCGATATTTATGGAGGCTCCAAGTCTTGTTTGGCTTGGAGCCTGACTTTTTTCCTTTTCCAACTAATCAGGGGTTTGTCATAGGGAGTGAGATATGTCAAAGTACATTGTTGTATCAGACTTGGGCAGCACCAATACCAAGACGGTTGTTCTGGAGCATCTGGAAGAGGGTTTCAAACTATTGGGGATCAGTAAGGCTGATACCACCGTTGAAGCACCGCAAAATGATGTAAGCTTGGGTCTACTGGATTCCATCCGTGAGCTGGAGAGCAAACTAAAGCTAAACCTGATCGAAGCAAGTTCAAGCGCTCTTCGCTCAGCAGACGATGTGGAGTTCTACTGCACAAGCAGTGCAGGAGGTGGACTGCAGATTCTGGTGATCGGGTTAACGCTCTTCGATTCTGCCAGCAGTGCCAAACGAGCTGCCTATGGGGCCGGAGGAGTTCTGCTGGACACTTTTACCATAGATGATAAACGCAGCTCCATAGAGCAGATGTTGGAGATGAAGAAGCTCCATCCGGATATGATTCTGATCACTGGCGGAACGGATGGCGGAGCTGTCACAGGAATTCTGCGGCTCACTGAGATACTCAGGATAGCCAACCCTGATCCCAAATATGCCGGAGCAGATCTCATCCCTGCCCTCTACGCAGGCAATGCTGATGCAGCAGAATTGATCAAAGGAATGATCAAAGATAGTTTTGCGCTCAGTATTCTTCCTAATTTGCGTCCCAGCCTATTGGAAGAGAACCTCAAGCCTACCCGGGACATGATCCAGAAAGTATTCTTGGAAAACGTGATGGAAAAAGCTCCAGGTTACCAAAAGGTGAAGAAACTGGCTCTCTCACGAATTCTTCCCACCCCAATGGCAGTCTTGGAAAGTCTGGAACTAATATCCACCCTGCACCAAGAGAATATCCTGGCCTTCGATATCGGAGGAGCCACTACAGATGTTTTCTCCTTCATCCACGGCAATCCTCAGAGAACCGTGAGTGCCAATCTGGGCATGAGCTACAGTGCTTTGAACGTGCTTAGCGATGCCGGGATGGACAAATTGAAGCTTATGATTCCAGATACCATTGACGAAAAAGAACTGCGCAACTATCTGGGAAACAAGAGCCTCTACCCCACTCAGTCACACAGTGACAGCAGAGCCCTGATCATCGAACATGCCCTGGCCAAAGTTGCCTTGGCTCAAGCTTTGGAACAGCATCAACAGATGCATTTCAACACTGGCAAGATCGGCTTTTTGGACAAACTTAAAGCCGGAGAGCGAGATAAATACGTAGATAAGTTTGAATACGTCTCACAGGAGCAGACTTATACATTTTCCCACTCGGATATTGGGATACTGGTGGGCATTGGAGGAATCTTCACAGCCGTGCAGAACAAGCTACAAGCCGCACTGATCCTGATCGATGCCACCAAACCCAAGGGCATCACCACTCTCTTTCGCGATGCCCAGTTCCTCTCGCCTCACATGGGTGTGCTACGAGCTTCCTATCCCAAACCCACAGAACAACTGATGGCATCCGAACTGATGGAGCCCCTGGCCATGCACATCTCCCCCATCTACAATCCAGCCAAGTTCAAGGATAAAGATCTGCTCTCCATTGTTATCGATAGGCAGAGCCAAGTGCTGAAAGCAGGCTCCTTCCTGCTGATTGAAGCTCAGGACTATGACAGGAAACTGGAAATCTCTCTTCAAGCCAAGGTGGAACTGCCGGAACTCGAGAAACACCAGTACTTAAAAGCTGGATTTGCTCTTATCCTCGATGCCAGAGAACCGGACTATCCCCAAACTGATGAGATTATCAAACGCTATGAACTCTACAGAGAATCCCTCCCTCCCAAGCGGGAACACTTCTTTGAGCCCAGCATTGAACATGGTCTGTTTACCAGAGAGATTTCACTGCCCTTCCCGGGTGAGATTGAAGTTAAGGAATCCGAGCTGGTCAGTCCTGAGATGCTGGTGGCACAGAATCCTCACAATCCACCCAGACTCTATATTTTACAACCCTTCAGCAATTACGCCAAGCTCAGCCCATCTGATATAAAGGCCTCTCTTCTGGTGCGAGTGGGAGATAAGATTGATGTTGATCAGGTGATCATGAGAGCCACAGAGATCATGGTGGCACAGAACGCCCGTCACCAAAGCTATAGCTCCCCAATTAACGGCAGAGTGGAGTTCATTGATCCCCATAGTGGCATAATCGTCCTCTCCGAGATTCAAGATTACAGTACCAAACCCACTGTTATCGATGTGGCTACCCTTCTGGGCATCAAAGCTGCCAGACTTAGCAACTACCTCACAAAACATCCCGGAGATTATGTAAATAAGGGAGAGACAATTGCGAGACGCTTGGATAAGCTGAGCACTTCTCTGAATACTCACGTCAAAGCTCCCACCACTGGGACCATTATTGATGTCGATAAACTCAAAGGAACTCTCACGATCAAATACATCAGTAAACCTGTATTGTACCACTCCAATGTCTATGGCAAAGTCAGCTCTATCCAAGAGCCTGATCAGGTATTGATCAGTTTTGAGGCTGACCGTTTGAATGCGATGCTGGGTTTGGGCAGAGAGAGATCCGGACTCCTCAAAGTCATCAACTCGGAGCAGGAGATCACGGATGAATTGAGGGATAAGATCGTTTTCATGGCCAGTTGCCCAAGCTTAAATAGTCTCAAGCTGCTTCGTGATGCAGGAATCGCCGGCTTGATCTGCCAGTGGATAGAGGAAGCAGACGTTTCAAAGTTTCTGGGCTATGAGCTGGGAATCATTAACACGGGAAATGAAAACCTGGAGTTCAGTCTGCTGATTCTGAGCGGTTTTGGCTCATCCGAGCCTGAACCAAAGCTGGTCAGTATCATCAAGCGTTTTGAAGCTCAGCACTGCCTTCTCGAGACTCAGACCCGGATCAGAGCAGGCGTGGTCAGACCCTATTGCTCCTTTCAGCAAAAAAAGACTTGAAGAAAAAAGGCTCTCTGAAAAGATTGGCTTCTCATCACTAATTTGATCCTTATGGAGGAATAAAAATGCTCGAAAACTTGAGAAAGAAACAGAAGGTCGTTATCTATATAGTGGCTTTCGTGTTCATTATCGGTATGGCTGCCATGGGAGTCGTTGGCTTGTTCAACACTCAACCCCCGCTGGGTAAAGTCAATGGTACCAAAATTACCATGGAAATGTACCGTGCCAAACTGGCTGAGATAGAACAACGTTACCAAGAGATGTATCAGAATCAGCCCATAGATGATAACACCCGCAAAATGCTGCAGGATCAGGCTTGGGATGCACTCGTAAATGACATCCTGTTTGAACAGCAGATCAAGAAACATAGAATCAAAGTGTCGGATGATGACGTTCTCACCGAAATGCAGTCCAATCCGCCACAAGAACTGATGCAGAACCCTGAGATGCAGACCAATGGTGCCTTCGATCGTGCCAAGTATCTGGAGCTTCTGAAAAATAACACCCAGTTCTTTGTTGCCATGGAAGACTATGTGCGCAGCTACCTGCCCCGCAAACGTCTGCAAGAGAAGATAGTTGCCAAAGCCGGCATCAATGCAGACAGCATTCGGGCTGAATACACCAAAGATACCGATTTGGTCAATGGTAAAGCTATCTGGTTTGAATATAGTAAAGCTGGCGAAGTGACCGTTACAGACCAAGAGATTAGAGCTCGCTACGATCGTGATAAAGAAACAGAGTTTAAAAAAGGTCCTGCCTCACGTGCCAAGTATCTCGTTTTTGAGACCAAACCTTCTGAGGAAGACTACCAAGCTGTCAAGCTCAGTGCAGATCAACTTCATCAACAGGCAGTAGGCGGAGCAGATTTTGCTCAGCTTGCCATAGCCAATTCCGAAGATCCCGGCTCAGGCCAGAATGGTGGTTCTTTGGGCGTATTTGGTAAAGGCCAGATGGTTCCCGAGTTTGAAGCTGCCGCCTTTGCTCTGCGTCCCGGACAGATCTCTGCCCCCGTGCGCACCAGCTTCGGTTGGCACATCATCAAATGCGATTCCTTGGGTGGAAGTCCCACTGAGCCCAAGATCAAAGCCAGCCACATACTGCTCAAAGTAGAGGCCAGTGATGCCACCATCACCAGAGCCAGACAGCAGGCTGATGATGCTCGCGGGCAGATTCGCCGTCGTGGAATCGATGCCGTGGCAGCCACTCTCAAGCTGGAAGCGCAGGACACCAAATGGGTCTCCCACGATGCTGATTATGTAACCGGTATCGGACAGGAATCCAGCATTGTGAACTTCATGCGTAATGGCAGGAAAAATGCCGTCAGCGAAGTGGTGGAAGATCAACAGGGTAGATTGATCGTTGCCCAGCTACAAGAAAACGTTCGCAGCTACTATGATGATTTTGAAGAAGTCAAATCCCGGATCAAATACGAGATCGAGAAAGAGAAAAAAGTAGTTCTGATGCGTCCCATCGCCGAGGAATTCGTGCGCACCAATGGAAGCGGAGATCTCTTTGCAGCCGCCGAACAAGCTGGTTGGAGACTCATTGATGTGAACAACCACAAACCCGGCTCCCAGATCCCAGGAGCAGGTAGTTCTGAAGAGTTCACCACTGCAGCCCTGGCTCTGGAAACAGGTCAGACCTCAGGCCTGATCTTCACTGAGCACGGTCCCTTCATCTTCAAGGCCACAGAACGTCGCCACCCTGATTATGCTGCCTTTGAAAAAGACACAGCCAAGCAGGATGAACTGAAGAAACGTCTGGAAGACGCTGCTTTCAACCGCTGGTTCACCCAACTGCGCGAAGATGCCAAGATAGTGGACAACAGAACTCTCTACGGATTATAAGTTATGTCACGTTTAATGACCGGTGTCAGTGGAGTACGCGGAGTCTTTGGCGAAAGTCTTGACCCCACAGTAATCAGCAAGTACGCAGCTCATTTTGGCCTGCTTTGCGGTCACGGAAAGATTGTGGTGGGAAGAGATTCCAGAACCACCGGTCCGGCTGTTTTCGCAGCCGTATCTGCTGCCCTGATGAGTGTGGGTTGCGACGTTATCGATATCGGCATCGTCGCAACTCCCACCGTTCTCTTAGCAGTTAAACATCATCAGGCTGCAGGTGGAATAGCCATCACAGCCTCGCACAACCCTCCCCAGTGGAATGCCATGAAGTTCATCGATGCCGATGGCATGTTTCTCCCTGCAGAAAAAGCGACTAAGTTCCTGGCCTCCGTGGATGAGCCCATCAATTGGGTAGATTGGGAAGCCATCGGTAAACTCACCAGGGATGAAGCAGCAATAGAGCGCCATATCCAAAAGATTCTTGACGTACCCTATCTGGATTTGGCAAAGATCAAGAGCCGCAAGTTCAAGGTAGTGCTGGATTCAGTTAATGGCGCAGGTGGACTCTGTTCTCCCCTGATTCTGAGAGCATTGGGTTGTGAAGTAGTGGAGATCAATTCCGAGCCCAGTGGCATCTTTGCCCATCCGGCTGAGCCTCTGAACCATAACCTTGTGCAATTGGAAGAAGCAGTGCTGGCTCATGATGCCGATCTTGGTTTTGCCACAGATCCCGATGTGGACCGTCTCTCCCTTGTAGGCGATCACGGCAGATGCATTGGTGAAGAACTCAGTGTGGCTCTGGCAGAGCTTTTTGTGCTTGCTAAAGACCCTGGTGATATTGTCGTGAACCTCTCTTCCTCCATGATCAGCGATCACATCGCAGAACAGTTTGGCGTGAAGGTACATCGTACCAAGGTGGGAGAAATCAACGTCGGCAAGAAGATGCAGGAGCTAAATTCCCCCATAGGTGGAGAAGGCAATGGCGGAGTAATCTGCCCCCCTGTGAACTACACTCGCGATGCTATGGCTGGTATGGCTCTGATTCTGGGACTTCTGGCAGAACGTGAGACCAAACTCTCTATTCTGGTAGATGAGCTACCCAAGTACTTCTTTGCCAAAGCCAAGATCGAACGTAGCTTTGAAGAGCTAAACAAGATTATGACTATAGCTCCTGAGCTGCTTCATGACTATGCTTTGGATACTCAGGATGGCATTAAAGCTACCCGCAGGGATCATTGGATTCATATCCGCAAGTCTGGCACAGAGCCCATCATCCGCGTCTATGTGGAGAGTGATTCTGTGCAGGGATCGCAGGAAATCTGTGACTCCACAATCAAGCTGCTGTTAGAAAGAATTAACTAGACTAACTTACTTAAGATCATGTTCAGAGACAGCTTCGGCTGTCTCTTTTTTTCATGGGCTTCCCTCTGCTCCCTCATTCGCTGCTTTAGCGTTGCTTTATCGAACCCTTAGCGAATCTTTAGCGAAAGCTAAGGATGTGTTCATCCTATGGTATGTTATGACTATTGTGTTGAACAGGAGAGCTAGGAGTGAGAGCTAAGCTGCT
>JAZHDE010000057.1:0-6922 GCA_036584515.1 Candidatus Cloacimonadota bacterium
CGTTCCGGACTTCCTGGCTACCTCGGGATATTCTGCTCCTTTTCACACAGTCTCGAAGGCAGGAATCCATATTATTATGTGTCCTCTGTGGTGAAAAAAATCCTTAACTCTGTAGTGCTCACTTGACAGAAAATCAGCTCCTGCAGGAAAGTAGAATCTGAGGTGATATGGACAGAGACATCTATTCCAATGAGATCCGGGAGATCATCCGGGCAGACCTGAAACGCACGGTGGGTGGGGAATTCTCTGCTCACCGGGAATATCCCTATTTCGTGAAAAAGACCTATTACGACATGAAGACGGAGATCGAAGGGCTGCCGCTCTATCCCCGGGAGCTGCCGGAAATCCTGCTGAATTGGGCAGGTCTGGATCTGGCGACGCCCTGGAAGATGGAAGACTTTCTGGTGCTGGATTTGGAGACCAGTGGCCTCAGCCGGGGCAGCACCATCGCCATCCTAATCGGCCTGGGTTACTTTGAAAACGGGCGCTATGTGGTGGAACAAGTCTTTTTACCGGAGCCGGAAGCAGAGCTCAGTTCCTTTGATCGCCTGCTCGAGCTGCTGCAGACCAAGAGCGTATTTATCACCTTCAATGGCAAAACTTTTGATATACCCGTGCTGGAATCCCGCCTGCTCTACAACCAGCTTTGGCTCAACCTGCGTGAAAAGGGGCACATAGATCTCTTGCATCTGGCGCGGCGCTTGTGGAAAAACCGGGCTCCGAATTGTGCGCTGGAGACTCTGGAATTCTACATCCTGGGGCATATCCGGGATGCAGAGCTGGATATCGAGGGTGCGGACATCCCGCAGACCTATTATCAATACCTGATCAATGGCGATCCGGAGCTGATCCGGCGCATCTTTATCCATAACCAATATGACATCCTGCACACCGCCGCGCTTTTTGCCCTAATCGCTGATGCCATCAGCAACCCAGTGCAGGTGGGGGCAGATCATCGCATTGACTACTACGCAGTCGCCAAGCACTATCAGAAAGAGGGTAGAGAGGATCTGGCACTGGAGATTATGGAAGAGCTTCTGAGGCAGGGAACGCTCTCTGCAGCTTTGGTACTGGATTTGGGTTTACTGACGAAGAAGACGGATAAAGCCCTGGCTCTGGAATATTTTAACCGGGCAGCAGAGCTGGATCACAGTGAAGCTCTTTTGGAACTGGCCAAGTTGCAGGAAAGCTATTCCAAAGACTATTCTGCGGCACTTAGGTCTTGTGAACGCCTGTTGCAGAGATATCTGCGGAATTATCTGAACAACGAGAAAAAGATACAAGCTCTGCAGAAACGCATGCAGCGTCTGCAAGCCAGGCTGGAAAAGGCGGCTAATCCCCCAAAAAAGCGTTCAAAGGACTCTTTATCCGTGCCAAAACCTTCTGATAGCGGTTGCGGAGAGCATCAACCAGACTGAGGTCATCCTGCTCTAGGAGAGCTTTCTCGGTTGCGATTCTACCGTGTTCATAGAATTCTCTGGCGCGGGGCAGATCGATCATACTGAGGCTGGGGCAATGGGCATCGATATAGATATCCGGCTTGTGTTCCAGCATCTCCTGAATGGCGATAAAAGCCTGATTTTGCAGAATGCTCTGCAGGAAGACCTGATGCAGATTCAGCTTGGAGGCACCGGTGCTGCGTCCGATCTCGATCCTGCCTGCACTGGTGGAAGCTGGAGGCAAGACGTTCACCGCGATACATATCTCTCCCGGCACCTGATCCCGAAATGCCACCGGCAGCGGATGCTCAACTCCTCCATCCACAAAGAGATATTTTCCCCAAGCATGCGGAGCAAAGATATAGGGCAGGGAGGATGAGGCTCGCATGGCATCGGCATAGGAGCCCTTATCGATCAGGATGCTGCGCTTTTGCACCAAGTCGTAAGCCACTGCCACAAAAGGGATGTGGCTACCTTCAATATTGCGGTTATCGGTCCATTCCCGGAAGGTCTTCAGGATCACTTTACCATCAAAGACCCCCCTTCTGCCCAGATCCAGATTGAGCGGATTGTAAAGCTCAGCGCTGCGGAAGTTGAGTGCCAGATCCAGCGCTTCTAAAGGCTTGTAGCCACAAGCATGAATGGCACCCACGATGGCGCCCATGGAGGTGCCGATGATGCCGGTGATCTCAAACTCCTCTTCCAGAGCTGCAATCACGCCAATATGCGCCAGTCCGTAAGCACTGCCGCCACCCAAAATCAGTTTTGCTTTCTTCTTCATGAGTGCAATTGTGCAGGGACTGTTTTTGTGTCAATGAAAGACAGACAAAAAGAAAGCCCGGAGCGAATCCGGGCTTGGTATATTTTTCTACAGTGACCAGACTCTAAATGTGGCCTTTGCCAACGCCTTTGACTTTGCAGCCCAGGGCTTTGTATTGACCAAGTGTCGCATCGCTGAGTAGGTTTGAGCAATCCACAATCAGGGGCTTCTTGCCGGTCTGGCTCACGACAAAGTCCGGCTTGAGCTGACGGTATTGATCGTGTCCAACGGCAAAGACCACCACGTCGGCTTCCGGAAGCACAGCGTCAAAATCCTTTTCCACGCAGCTTTCATCCAGCTCCGGCCAGCTCTCCACATAGGGATCGTGGGTCTTGACCAGGGCGAAGTCCTTACGCAGGAATTCCACCAGAGTCTTGGAGGGAGAGTGGCGGGTATCGCCCAGGTTTTCCAGGTAGGAAACGCCCAGCACGGCAATTTTGAGGTTGCGCAGCTCAGGATAGACCTGCTTGATCAGATCGATGGTATGCAGCGGCATTTTATCGTTGATATTCACGGAGTTGATAGCGATATCGAGGGAGCCTTCCAGACCAAAGAGTGTACCCATGGACCAATTGGCCAGCACAGGATCCTTGGTGAGGCAATAACCGCCCACGCCGAGGCTGGGGCGCAAAAGATTGTCGTGCGTACCTTTGCGTTTACGGATGGCGTCGCGGACTTTAAATAGATCCACCCCGATCTGCTCGGCAAATTTTGCCCATTCCAAAGTCAGAGCAATATTGGTGGCACGATAGCTGTTTTCCATCACTTTGGAGAGCTCTGAGGCATTGGTGTGATCGAGCTGAGTGAGAGGGAATTCTTTGACGTTCAGCACGTTCGTGAGGAATTCCCGGCAAAGCTCGATACTCTTCTCGTTCACTCCGGAGAAAACTCTCCAGAAATCCCGGATGGAAGCCACATACTTCTCCCCGGGCATCACTCTTTCATAGGAGTGCGCCACCAGGGGAGGATTGGCGATAATATCGATTCCACGCTTGGTAAATTCTTCTTCCAGAATGGGTTTCACGACCTTTTCACAGGTTCCGGGGGGAACGGTGGTTTCCACCAAAACAAGGCATTCGGGACGGATATGACGTCCCAGAGTGCGGATGCCTTCGCGGAAGGCAGTGAGGTCACAATAGCCCTTTTCGGCTTCACCAAAGGCGGGCTTGGTGGCATCAAGCTGTATGTCCACCACCACGACGTCAACCAGGGTATAAACAAAGTCTTCGCTGGTGGCTCTGAAATTCTGCTTTTCCACCACACAGCGGTGGAAGATTTCGGGCACTTCTTTATCGGAAGAACTCACCGGAGGCACTCCAGTGTTGATGGTGGGAACTTTCCAGAAAGAGCGGGAGGAAGCTCTTTGGTGACCGTGAACATAATAAACAGGTTTACCGGAGGCATCTTCGGCATCAGCAACGACGGTGGCCATCACGCAGCCCACAAAGCCAAGACCTTGCACAGCTACAATTTTGCGACCCAAGGCACGTTGTTCTTTGGTGATCTGCTCGAGGATTTGGCGTTCTTTTTCGTTTTCCTCTGGGCTGGGCAAAGGATATTCCTTGCCGTCCGGGGCAATGGAAGTTTTCAGCATATTAGCTTCTCCTTTATTTTGCTAGGTTCCGGCTAGATATTTGTATGCCGCTGATATGTCAAGGACAAAAAAGTTAGAAGTTAGGAGTTAGAAGTGAGAAGTGAGGGTATAAAGTCTCACCGAGAATTGCAAATCGTATCAACAAAAATTGCAAATGGGGGGGGGGGAGGCTCTTTCTAAGCCATTAGAAAGCAGTCAGTATAATCTGATGCCTGAGGGTGAGACTGAACAAGAAATCTCGGAGATCATGCAGGACGATCCCTAATACATCACTCCTGATCTTCTTGGCAAGACCAGCGATCTTACATAATATGACCGGGTCGGAGAGCGTATCATTATCATCAGACATAAAGCTGCACGAGAGGAGAGACTATACTTAACAGATTGTAATAAAGCAAATTACCTTCCCCCCATTATTAACTTGACATTTCAATGCAGCTCAGTTTCTATGCGAATAGGATAAATAATAGTAAAAAAACTATGAATTCACATATGGAGGAACCCATGAAAACAGCAATGCTACTCTGCATCCTGTTTATGTTTGGCTCCGGGCTGCTGGCGCTTACTGGCTATGGCACCACCGCTCCGGTCATTAACGACACCGTTGATCCCACCCTTTCCATCACCTCCCCCAATGGTGGCGAAGCATGGTACATCGGCGATACCCGTGATATCACCTGGAACGCCTCGGACACCAATATCCTGTCCAATAGTGTTTATCTGTGGTACAGCCTGAATGGCGGTACTGATTACACCAACATCATCGAGAATACCAATAACGATGGCATCCATCCCTGGGCTCTGCCTTCCGTGCAGAGCTACAATGCCAGGGTGCGGATCAAAGTCTCCGACAGCTTTGGCAACTACTCCCAAAAAGCCAGCGCCAGTCCATTTTCCATTACTTACGTTCCGCCCCTGCCCCCTGATGGAGTAGCTGTGAACACCAGTAACGGTTTGGACGCCGTAATCACCTGGCAGCCGGTTACGCAAAACATCTATCACAGCCCTCTCACTCCGGATGGCTATATCGTGCTCTACAACGAAACTCCCTATGAAGATGACCAGTTCTATTACTTCTTGGGCCGTAGCTACACCACCACCTACACCCATCACGATGTAGCGGAATTCCGGGATCAGATGTTTTATAAGGTTTTAGCCTACAAAAACTACCGCGGTGATGTGGATAATGTGCTACAATCAGCGCTGGCCAATCCTGAAGCCAAAATCAGCCTGGCGGAGCTTAAGGCTGCACTGCATAGCTACAATATCGGAGGTGAGAAATGAAGTGGATTTATAGCGTACCGGCGCTCGCCGTAGCGCCAAATCAAAAAGGCGGTTCAGCGACCGCCTGTACCTTCCGTCCGTATCCGGCAATATTTTTCATCATCCTTATCCTTTGCTGCTCAGCTTTGCCCCTCTTCGCCGAAACCCTTGCCCTGCAAAGCTTCGAAAACACAAGCTCCGACACCTGGAGCTACACTGCCAATCCCAGCCCCGATGCCCGACGCATCTGGTGGGGTCCCACTTCAGAAAGCATGGGTGGTGCCACTGCATATAACGGCACAATGTATTGGGCGGGCTGGGATTTGGACAATGTGGAAAGTACCGTAAACTTCCAAACCCTTACCTTGCAAGCTGGATACACCTACAATGTAAGCTTTTATTACTTCACAAAGAACCTGGCCACCACAAATGACTATTGCCGATACAGCATAAAATACGACGACGGCGCAAACTGGGATAACTGGGTAACAGTAAATAACAACAGCAATGCCTGGACTGCCGTCTCTGTGGATGTACCAGGGGGCAGTAACTACCTGCGCTTGAGGCTATCATCCAAATTCGATGGCACTACCAAATATGCCCACTGGGACTATATCAAAGTGGAAAAAACACCCATTCCCAATGCCGCACCTGTAGTAAGCAATGTAACAGCCAGCCAGCGCACGGATGGCAGCAAGATTGTGGATATTTACTATGATCTCTATGATGCCAATGGCGAGCTTTGTGACATTACTTTCAAGCTCAGCAGCAATAATGGCAGCAGCTATGACATTATCCCCAGTCCCGCCAATCTGAGCGGGGATTTTGGTGATGATCTGCCTTCCGGAACCAATAAGCACATCATCTGGAATACGGGTGACGAAAGCTTTGGCCTGGATGGCAGCTATCTCTACCGAGTATATGCGGATGATGGCAGCAGCCCACCCATGCCGGAAAGCTTTGTCCCTGTGGCGGGTGGCACCTTCAATAACGGCACTTCCGATGTAACTATCTCCAGCTTCTATATCGACAAATATGAGCTTACGCAGGCAGGATACCAGGCCGTGATGGGTTCCAATCCCGCTTCCGGATATGGGGTAGGCAGCAACTATCCTGTATATTATGTATCCTGGTTCAATGCGATCGAGTATTGCAACCGCCGGAGTATTCAGGAAGGGTTAACGCCATGCTACAGTTATAGCAGCTATGGTACTAATCCGGCCAACTGGCCCGGGGGCTGGAATTCCACTTCCAGCAACCACACCAATGTAAGCTGTAACTGGACAGCTAACGGTTACAGACTTCCCACCGAGATGGAATGGCAGTTTGCAGCCCGGGGAGGTAATCAGACGCATAATTACAGCTATAGTGGCAGTAACGATCTTAATGACGTTGGATGGTATTGGGACAATTGGGGATATGCAAACAATTCAACTCACTCCGTTGGAGCATTAGCTGCCAATGAGCTTGGCACCTTTGATATGAGTGGCAATGTGTGGGAATGGGTGTGGGATATTTATGGTAGCTATCCAAGTGGTTCACAAACTAATCCTACGGGAGCAAATAGCGGGTCGTACCGTGTGGCACGCGGCGGTGGCTGGGGCGACTATGCCGACTACTGCCCCGTTTCCTTTCGGTACTACGACTATGCGACCTACGGCAACGCCTACGGTTTAGGCTTCCGCTGTGTTAGGGTTTCCCCTTGATTTTTGGTTTTTTTCCTTTTTGCCTTTTGCAATTTTCTAAGGCGAAGGGACAAAGCTATGAAACTACGACAACCAGGGGGTGCAGGGGGATTTATCCCCC
>JAZHDE010000058.1:0-6952 GCA_036584515.1 Candidatus Cloacimonadota bacterium
CGCATAGTGGAAGCGACATCTTGTCGCTTAACAGTGATTAGGGATTAGGGACTAGAGCTGCGCTGCTTCGCTTTGCATAGTGGAAGCGACATCATGTCGCTTTTTGAAAGTGACGAGTCCGGTAAGCGTATAGCTGGAAGACTGCGGCTTAGCTCTATTCACCATTAACTTTTCACTATTAACTTGTAGGGGCAGACCTGCGTGTCTGCCCGTCCCCTGGTCTGCCCGCAAGCGGCCAATGGAGACGGGGACGTCTCCAATCCGGAACGCGTATTATTAACTCATTAACCATAGAAAGAAACGGCGATCCGAAGATCGCCGTTTGTTAATGTGTTGTTACGTTATTTACTTCAGCAGGATCATCTTGCGGGTGCTGCTATACTTTCCTGCGATCATCTTGTAGTTGTAGATTCCACTGCCCACAGGGCTGCCATGATTGTCTGTACCATCCCAGATCACGCTGTGTTGACCGGGAATGCGGCTTTCACTCACCAAGAGTCGGACGAGCTGGCCTCTGGCGTTGTAGATTTCGATCCGGACGGGGCCGGCTTCCAGGAGGTCGAAGCGGATTCTGGTGGTGGGGTTGAAGGGATTGGGATAGTTGCCCACCAGCGCTGTCTGTGTGGCGGGAAGGATATCTTCTTCTGTGCCGGAGCTTGCCACAAGGTTGAAGTTCACGGTCACGGTCTGATCTTCTGCCACCACGATTCCTTCCACGGTTTGGGACTCATAGCCGGTGGCGGAGGCAGTGACGTTATGAGTTCCTTCGGGCACGATCAGGACGTAGGCGCCGGAGCTATTGGTTGTGGCGCTGTAGGTGCCGGCAGTGACGGTTGCACCAGCGATGGCCTGGTTGTTTACAGTTCTCACCAAGCCGCTGATCATGCCAGTGCCGATATAGACATTCAGGATGTTACTGAAGGCAGGCACCGAGCTCACATCACCGGTGTAAATGGCTTTCACTGCCCAGCGGTAATCTCCGTTGGTCAGGGTCTGCCAATCTATGTCACTGTAGGCGGGAGTGGTGATTACATTTGGCGTCAGGGAGATCCAACTGGTCTCATCTGCTTCATGTCCGGAGAGCAGTCTCCAGACCTTGTAGCCCACCAGGCTGCGTTCATCCTGGCTGGGAAGCGGTCTGGGCAGAGCCGGTTCACTGCGCAGGCTGCCATTTTGCATAGCGCGGGAAGGCAGAGTGGTGCGAAGCCCTCCCACCGTCGGTGCGGAGGCACTGCGCTGGGTGAGCTCTTCCGGGGAGAAGCGGATCACATCATATTCGTTTCCGATATAGATGCCATCGATGAACCAGGTGTACCACAGGCCATCATTGGAAGGAGGATCAATGGCGTGGAAGGCGAGCTTGAGCTCTTGTCCCACGTAGTCCGCCAAACTGATGGTGATAGGCGTGGTGTAATAGTTCCAGCCGCCTGTCTGAGCAGAGGCATCCCAGAGCACAGTCCAGTTCTGGCCGTTATCGGTGGAAGCTTTCACATAGTAGTGATCTCCGGCATTGGAGCCGAGGAAGACGTAGCTATCGAAATACAGGTAAGAATCCATCGGAACGGTGAAGCTGGGAGTGAAGAGCCATTCAACACTGATTCCATTAACTCACTAACGAAACAGCGCTTCTATCAATAAGTCGTATCATACAAATATCTACAACCACATATTATATCAGGCATAATCCTAGAGATCGAGTCTGCACTTTGAATTACTCTGTTGCTGATTACTGACGTATTAGAAATCAAGCTCTTATCAGGATATATATCTTAATAATGGGTATGATGTATCAAATTCATAATAACGATTGTTCCTGAACAGACAAAGCCACCACCAACTACAATACCAACATAGGGCTTGGGAATCCAAGGCATTAAGTTAAGTGCCGCACCCATCGCCCACCAACTGGCATCAGCTGTTAGAGCTAAACCTAGTTCTGGATATGTTAGCGGATCGTCTTCATACATACCAAAAGCAGTTGCATACTCAGGTAGCAAACTCACAGAGCTACGACCTATCCCTATAAGCATAGCCGCGCAATCTGCGCTTTCTTGAGATGGATATTGTGATTCTGCCATCGCACTAGTTTCTTCAAAAAAATTAGCATAAGCTACTTCATATCCGTCTGAAATAAGAGTAGCTCTAAAACTAGCCATAATCTCATCCAATTGTGAGAATACTGGACCTAAATCGGGATCATTATAATCTCTGGATGTTGTGGCATAATCTGATACTACTTTTTCAAAATCAGTATTAAAAACATATTTGTCCTCTACCACACTGTACGACAAGTCGTTAATCATCTCTAGGTTTTCCTCAAAACAAGCGATCACATTCTGATCAGAATCATAACTATCAAATATGCTTTTTGATATACCATTCAACTCGTCAAGCTCATTGGCATAGAAATAATCATTATTATTTTTACGTTTTAAATCAATTAAACTACAAACATAGGGGTCTTGCATTAACTGATTGATAAAAAGAGTGTGTAACGAATCGGATTCTGAGATTATATCGGGGTTAACTGTATAGACAAATTTGGAGTTGTTGCTGTCAGTTATAATATTGTCTTGTTGACATGAACACAACATTAAAACAAATATCGTCGCGATTAGGAAGGTGAATTTGCTTGAATAAATCATTCCTTTCTCCATCTATCATTGAATTAAGTACATGCTGCATACTCTAAAACACGTAACACAAATAATACAGCGCAGACAGACAACCATCCGCACAAGCATGCATGTTTCTGTTGAGTCCCAAATGTTGGTGTAAATTCCAACTCATTGTTTCTCTGGTTGTTTGAGGGCATCTGATATCCCTCGTTACTCACAATCTATGTAAGGCCAAGCGACCAATTGCATTATTTTCATCTTGCTAATCCATGTCAAGTTCTTTTTCAAAATAAATTCACGCATCCCCCCAGAACTAATCCTAACAAAGCTCCCTAGCCTTACTGCTAGTTCATTTCAACCATCGAGATAGTTGAAAATGTTCTACAACCAACAGCAGTATACTGCGACAGAAAAAGCAGTGAGAATTGAGTGTATAATGGCCATATTTGGTTCAAATCAGGGGCTTATCCACAAAAATTGTGAGTAAGTCCAGATATTTTGCCAGAATCATTGAGAAATTCGCTGCAGATTTGAGATTTATCGAAAGAGAATGTGGATAAGTGTGTATAACTAACTAGAAAGATGGTGTATTAGATGCGTAAAATGTCGTAGATTGTACTTTACAAAAAGAGTGACTCCTTCGTATGGTTTGCATACTAAAACTAACCAAAAGGAGCCACCCATGATTAGAAAGCATCAGATCAGAACCAAGGAAAGCTTGCAAGTAAAACTTCATCAATTTCTGAACAAGCTGAGACCGTGCTTTACACTACCTGAATATAAGCATATATATGACATAGTATTAGGTATTATAAAGAGTCAGTCTGTAATAGGCAATAGAATAGCCCAGGAACTCGGTGAAGAGGTGAGCTTGAAGAAAACCTGCGAGCGTCTTTATCGTAATCTGCGCAGAACTGGCTTAGGAGATAGACTGCAACAGTGCATCATAGAGGAACAGTCCAAGGGCTTTAATGCAGACACTGCTATTATTGTTGATGATAGTGATATAGTCAAGCCGAAAGCCAAGCAAATGGAAGGCCTGAAAAAGGTGCGGGATGGGAGCACTGGAGCCTGTGATCAGAATGGATACGATCTAGTCAACATAATAGCCTGCCAACCAGAAGAAGAAGGTTATCAGATCAAACCTCTCAGTTCCGATCTGGTCTCTCGCAAGATTGAGGTCGACAGCTTGATTCAACTTACTCAGGATAGGATAGTAGAGCTTATCCTGGCAAGTGGTAACCGTGGCACCTATGTTTTTGACAGGGGTTACGATAGCAGATACATGTTTGCGTTTATGAAAGAGCATGGCTGTGACTTCATTATCCGGGCAGTTGGGACAAGAGACTTGATTGTGAACGGAGTTGAGCAGAGCTTTGAAGAAGTGGCAAAATCTGTTAAACGCTCAGTTACAGTAAAGTCCAGGTCAGGTGAAGATTCTTTTGAATGTGGTATTAAAAGAGTGAAGATCCGTTTGGATGGTTATCCCAAAAAAGTCCCTCAGACAATTGAGGTTTGGCTGGTGGTTGCCCGTTTCATTCCCAAGAAAAAAGGTGGCAAGGCTGGATTCTTCTACTTCTTTTGCGACTTGCCAAACCAAGACCTAGCCATGGATATGATTATGCAGAAAGTCATTCATATGTATAATTTACGATGGAAGATTGAAGAAGTGCACAGACATGTAAAACAGGAATATGGCTGGGAAAATATCCAACTGATGTCATACACCGGCCTCAAGAACATGAACCAGTTGTTACTTTTGGCAATGTGTTTTGTCTACTCGCTAAAATCTTACGCCTATCAACTGCTACAAACCTTTCCAAACCTAATGAAGTACTCTAACCGCTTGTGGAAGCAGATCTATGGCTTTGTTTACTACAAAATCGCCAGAATACTGAGCCACTGCTTCGCCCATGTCACGAGGTATCATATCCTCAAATATGGCGGTAAATGGGTAGATGATCAGCAGTTGATTATACCATGTTTAAATGGGGGGATGTGAGAATGCAAAGAAAAGCCTTGACAGAGAGTTCAATCTGAACATGTTTGCATCATAAACCTGTCTAGGGAGGCCTTAATGAAGAAAAATATAATGAAAACTGCCGAAAATGAGCTGCATTGGATACAGAATAACACCCTTGGGTTGGCTTGGATCAGTAAGGGTTTTAGCTGGATTTTCTTAATGCTGGCTTTCATGACTTCTTCAATACCGTGGTTTCTGCTTCTTTTCATTACACGGTTTGTAGTCGAGCCGGTTGCTTGTAAACGTTACATTTACCCACGTACCGGTCAGGTTAAACTCAAGAAAGATCTCAGAACGTTTGATGTCTTAGTATTCAGCTTCGTGGTGCTTGCTATCCCTATTTATTTTTATTTGTTGGGTATGTGGAAGAACTATATACCGCATGATACAACTCTGCTTGGTCTATGTGTTGGGTTTCTGATGGGTGGCTTGATGTGGCTTGACTATATGGCCTGGGATGGCAAGAGCGCTTACCCGATCTGGGAGAGAGTGTTTATCATTATTGTGCTGCTTTCTTTATTTTGGTTGGAGCCCAAAACACAAAACATACTACTGCTAATGGTACCATTGGGCTTATTCAATTTTGGATATGGCCTGGTTACGTTTATACATTTTATAAGAAACAATCCGATCTTGCCAAATGAATATCGAGAACTCAAATCCGCAGTCCGAGATAGATCGGATTATCCATGAACCGGCCAGACTGAAGATCATGCTGCAGCTCAGCCTGGTTCGGGAAGCTGACTTCCGCTATCTACTCTTTAAAACCAAGCTCTCCCGTGGCAACCTCTCGGTGCAACTTCAAAAGCTGGAAGCCGCAGGCCAGATCGTTATCGTAGATCTGCTCAAAGGTCACTTCATCGATATAGACTGTCTGGCTGTTAGCCTGCATGCCGTGTTTGAGAGCGATAAAGCGTCCGGTTCCGGTGTAGGCAGTCAGATCCACCGTGTAAAGATTCCAGTTTGATACCACGTTGATATCATGCAGCATCACAAAGGTGGTGGGATCGGTGGGGTTGGACATCACGCCCACATGCACCCGGTAAGTGCTGCCACCCTTGCCCCAGAATTTCACGCGTAGGCTGGAAGGATTCAGAGTTCCCACCAATTCCGGGCCCACCAGCATCACGGAGCCGGTCATATCTGCACCATTGTAAAGGGCTGCGCAATTGGGACTGCTGTGCGGAGAGGTGGTGACCGTCTTGGCATAGGCAGTAGTGACAGGGCTCTGCACCAGAGCCGTCCAGTCAAAAGGCAGGGCCGGAGGTGTGATGGCATCCCAATGCTGAGTGTAGGGCAAAGTGCTGATGGTGGGATCACCGTGTGTGGTGAAGCTCCAGACCGGGCAGTTTGCCGCATCGCCAAAAGCATTGTAGGGCACGATCTTCCAATAGTAAGTAGTGGAAATGCTCAAAGGAGTAGTGGGTTGATAGGCATTCACAGCGCCCAGATCCTGATTGTTTACCAGGTTCGTAGGCGGGTTATCTGTGCCCAAAGAAAGCCTGTAGCCTGTGGGCAAGCCGCCCCCGGAAGTCCAATTCAGGGAAGCAGAGGGACTGATGAGGGTGGCAGCATCCCCGGGAGAAACCAGATTGGCGGCATTGGGGGGTTGATTTGCCACAGGGAAATCAAAATTGAAAGTGAGTCCATTGGCAGGGAAATAGACATCTGTCAGCACCACATACTCTGTGTTGAGAGCGGATGCCGTGGTATTATTCCAGCCGGTGCTCCCGGTGCGGGAATGGAAATCTGTGGCCAGAGGACCGCGCAAGCCCACCTGCATATTGCCGGCTGTAGCATTGGCGGTGATGGCTCCATAGACTATCTTGATATTGTTTGTGGTCTCATAGAGCCGGATCTGGAAATTGAGGTTGTCTCCGGTGCCGCTGGTGCCATACTTCTTGTAGCCCAGCCATTGCACCACGCAAACCCGATTGGGTGCGGTGCCGATGGTTTCCAGACGCAGGCTGGCTCCGGCTTGAGCCTGGAGATCCCTCGCCATGGCGGCGATGCGGTTGTAAAGCACATCCGGCGTGATCACCACAGCCGAACTGATCGGTGTGTATCCGGAAGTGGAGGAGTTGTTTACGGAAGGCGTGAGGCTGGATTGACCCAGGGAGATCCAACCGTTGTTGTTGATCGCCAAACGGTCGAAGACCGCTCCGTTGAAAGTGAAATTGAAACCAATATCCAAGCCGGGGCCTGTGGTGGTGGAGGCTCCGGCGGGGATGGCGGGATCAACGAATCGCTGATCATCATATGGTCAATGCCGCCCTTAGTAATTGACCCGGTGATAAGTGAATACATTCTT
>JAZHDE010000059.1:0-6876 GCA_036584515.1 Candidatus Cloacimonadota bacterium
TCCACTTAATTCCACAAAAGCCCGTTGAGTTACTTTCATTTCCCAATGTTCATTTTTATATGATTCATGCGAAGGAGACTGTGTGATAATGGGTTATTCATAAGTAGTTTACACAATAACTCACTCAGGGTCCAAGCTGCCGACATAGCCCAGAGGGCGAAAGATCATAGCGAGGGTGCGAAGCGCAGCGAAGCCCCTCGCTATGATATTTCGCCTTTGCAAGGCTTCCTCCTGGAAGAACTTCTCGTCTGAAGCCTGAACAAGCTCCGTGGATTCCTGCCTTCGAGACTGTTTGAAAAGGAGCAGAATGTCCCGAGGTAGTCAGGAAGTCCGGAACGAAGTGGAGGACGCTGAATATAGCCCAGGACGCAGTCCTGGGGGACCAGGCAAAGACAAACATCTTCGTAAAATGCTCCCGGCCATACCTTTGAGCGTGAGCGCTCAAAGGTATGGCCGGGAGCTAATATGTTCCTACGATTACGCTACCCGAAAAACCCAGGACTGCGGGCTGATAAAAGTGTTTTCACACAGTCTCCTTCTCAGGCATGACGGAACGTGGAGCTGCGTGGTGGTGGCAATAGCAGCAGAGCTCAGGTCACTGTTCTAGTCATCTATCTTCCTGCAGAAAAACCCGGGAATGTCCTCAGAATTATCCGGCAAGGATTGCTTAGATGTGGGTCCATTGCCTTAGTTGCTTTCTTTACTGTCCAACTTATCTTGTTGCAGCCAGATAGCTCCCTCGTTTGACGGATTATCTATAACTTACTATAGGATATACTTTTCCTTAACTTTCGCTAAAGGATCGCTAAGGCTACGTTAAGGCATCGCTAAAGAAGTAAAGGAGGGAGCAGGCGTGGTGAGGTTGTGGCTACCTATAGAAGCGCTACACATGAACATCTGTTTGAGATCAGTGACGAGTGACAAGTGTTTTTGTGCGAGACTTAAGGATTGGTCAATGGATTCATGGCAGTAGAGGCTGCAGGGATGAAACGGACATAATTCTAACAATCTTGAAATCCATGTCCTATGAAAAGAGACATGTATCTCCCTCCACAATTCCATCTTGACATAAAGAGCCGCGGACAGAGCCTTGCTACAAAACTGAAATTAAGAAGGAAGAGATGTCTGGTGCGATAGTGCTGCTCAGTGGTGGAATGGATAGTTTAGTTACAGCCGCAATTGCTGCCACAGAGAGCGATTCCCTGAATTTCCTGCATGTGGATTATGGTCAGAGAACCATGCAAAAAGAGGCAGATTGTTTCACTAAACTCTGCGATTTTTACCAACCAAAGAGGCATTTGACCCTCAAGATGATGTGGCTCTCCGAGATCGGAGGTTCTTCCCTGACAGATCCCACGCTGCAAATCAAAGACCACAGCGGTTCATCTGAGATCCCCAATACCTACGTTCCTTTCCGCAATGCCAATCTGATCGCTGCTGCCGTGAGCTGGGCAGAGGTGATCGGAGCCGAACGCATCTATATCGGAGCCGTGGAAGAGGATAGCTCCGGTTATCCGGATTGTTCTGAGAGCTTCTTCAGAGCGCTGCAGGAGACCATAGACCTGGGCACAGCGGGCAAGCAAAGAATTGAAATCCGCACCCCTGTGATCCACTTGAGCAAGGCAGAGATAGTAAAAAGAGGGGCTGAATTGAAGGCTCCATTTGAGCTATCCTGGAGCTGTTATCGGGATAACAATATAGCTTGCGGCACCTGCGATAGCTGCCACCTCCGTCTCAAAGCTTTCAAAAAAGCGGGCATCCCGGACCCTATCCCCTACAGAGAAGGATAAATGAAGAACATACTTATAGTACTCACCGGTGGCACCATCGCCATGAAGTCTTCCGGAAACCTGGGAGTAGTGCCAACCAGCGAACTGGCTGGGTTCATCAAGTCTTTTCCGCAGCTTGAATCTGTTGCCACTGTGGACGTGATGGAATACTCCAATATCCCCAGTCCCTATATGACTCCGCAGATGATGTTTGATCTGGCAAAACTGATTGACCTCAAGATCGTTGAATACGATGGAGTGGTGATCACTCATGGCACAGATACCCTGGAAGAGACCGCCTTCTTATGCGATTTGGTGCTCACTACCAGAAAGCCGGTAATCTTCACTGCTGCAATGCGCAGTGGAAGTGATCTCGGTCTGGATGGCCCGCGCAATATCATTGGAGCAGTTCGGGTGGCGAGTGAATTTGATTCCATGGATAAGGGTGTGTTGGTCGTGATGAACGATGAAATCCATACAGCCCGGGATGTTGTGAAGTGCGACAGTGGCAAAGTCGATGCCTTCATGTCTTTGGGTTACGGACCACTTGGCATCGTGGATCCGGATAGGGTGGTATATCACAGGGCTACCAAGTATCGGGAAAATGTGTGGACAGACAAGCTGGAAACCAATATAGACCTGATCAAAGCCACTGCCGGTTTCGATGCCAGATACATCCAGTGTTCCATCGAACACAAAGCCAAGGCTATCGTGATTGAAGCCTTCGGCAGAGGAAATCTTCCGGATTACATAGTGCCGGATCTGATCAAAGCCATGGAAATGGGAATTTTAGTCGTCATCAGCACCCGCACCTATACCGGACGGGTCCTGCCGGAGTATGGCTATGATGGCGGAGGCAAGCACCTGGAAGATAATGGTTGCCTGCTTTCCGGAGACATGAAGGGTAATAAAGTCCGGCTAAAGCTGATGGCACTCTTTGGCAAGTATTCAGATGCAGAAACGGTAAAGAGGTTCTTCCTGCAATACCGGGATTAGCCCTCCAGGCTGATTCTCTTGATTTCGAAGGTGTAAAGCAATTCTCTGGACAGCCCCAGGACTGTTTCCAGAATGCTGTATAGAGAAGGGCTTTCCAGGCTCTTTACCAGTTCCAGGCTACCATCTCCCAGCTCGATGGATTGAATGATCTCGCGTAGGTTGTAGATCTTGGTGGTTGAGCCTTTTTGCTTGGTATAAATGAATTCACGGCTTTGCATAAAGTTGCGTACTGCCTCTTCAATCTGTACCTGATACTCGGGAGTGAAACTTAGGTTGAGCACCTCGATCTGAGGTTGATCGCTGCCATGGCGTTTGCTGAGCTTCCTGACTTCAAACACTTCAAAGCCGGGGATGGACAATGCAGCAAAGTGGTGTTCTACCATATCCTCATTGTAGGGTTTGAGGAAAGAGAGATCAAAATACTCGTTCAGACCGCTCACACCGACCGGAAGCGGTGGAGAAAGGCTAACCTTGGGGTGAGGATTGAAGCCTTGGGTAAAGACCAAATCCAGAGGAATAGAGCCAACCCAACGGAAGAGCATCCGCATCCAATCCAGATGCGAGATGAAACGCAGAATGCCGGTCTTTCGGTAAAAAACCCGGTAATGAAACTGGTTTTGCAGAGCTTGAGGACTGGGGGCTGCGTTGGGTTCCTGCACCAGAGCTGCGATATTGAGCTGAGCGGGTGGAGCAATAACCGTTTGGGTCTCCCCCTCGCAAACCCCGCATAAGCTGCAGAGGTCCCGGCAATCGGGCGTGGTCTCAGCCCGGAGAGCCCGCTCCCGCTCCAAGAGCAGGAAGGATTGACACACACCTGTGTTGATGAAGCCCCAATCGGTTTCTGCCTCAGGTTCTCTGGCTCCCAGATACTGGTTCAAATCCAAGCTCAGATACTGGGCAGCTTGCTCCCAAAGTGTGAAATTGAAGACTTCGTTCCAACCGTCGTATTTCACGCCAAGTTTCCAGGCTTCGTGAATGAGCCGGGAAACATCTTGGTCTCCCCTGCTGAGGATGGCTTCCAGCTTGGAGCTCTCGAGATTATGATACTTTATCTTGATATTTCGTTTATTGCCAAAGCTGTGTTTGACCCTTAAGATGCGCTCCAATACTACTTCAGTGGGAGCAAAGGCTTCCCATTGGAAAGGAGTGAAGACCTTGGGCACAAAGGGAGAGAGGGTCACGTTAATCTGCAGACGTCTACGCGCCAGGCCATCGATTTTGTTGATCAGAGCCGTGATGGCATCGATATCTTCATCCGTTTCGGTGGGCAAGCCAATCATGAAATAGAGCTTGATTCTCTGCCAGCCGAGTTTGAGAGCTACTTCAATCCCACGAATGATTTCCTCTTCCGTGAGGTTCTTGTTAATAACGTCCCGTAATCGTTGCGAGCCGGCTTCCGGAGCTATGGTGAGTCCTTCCCGGCCCAGTGCTTTCAAGCTGCTGACCAGTTCATCATCCAAGGAATCAACCCGCAGCGAGGGCAAAGAAACGTGGGTCTGATTTGTATCCAGAGCATTAAGCAGATTGAGCAGCAAGGGCTTGATGCAGCTATAATCGCTGGAGGAAAGGGAGATCAAGCCAGCTTCATCCCAGCCTGATTGGCGAGTCTCCATCAGGAGTTGTTGCAGGATTTGATCGGCATTGCGTTCCCGCACTGGACGATAGAAGTATCCGGCATGACAAAATCTGCAGCCCCGGGAGCAGCCTCTCATGATCTCTGCAACGTAGCGATTGTGGGTGGCAAGCTGCCAGGACATGAGTTGCGGGCTGTGAATATGGGTTCCTTCGCTGAAGCCCATGTATTTGCGGGCTACGATGGGTTTGATGGAAGGGATTCCATGAATGTAGGGAACGTAGCAGGAATCCAGCTTGGCAAGCTCGGACAGACGTTCATCCCGCAGTGTATAAGCCCGGAAAACTTCAGCTATCTCATAGATCGCCTCTTCGGCTTCGCCGATGAAGAAAATATCGATAAAATCTACCAGTGGGAGTGGGTTTGTGGCGCAGGGACCTCCCGCCATGATGATCGGGGAGTGTTCATCACGTTCTGATCGCAACACGGGGATCTTGCCCAGATCAAGAAGCTCCGGAATGTTGCTGTAATTCAGCTCGCTTTGCAGCGTCAATCCAATCAAATCGAAGGCTTGTAGGGGCAGCTGGGATTCCAAACCCCAGAGTGGGATATCTTCTTCCCGCATGAGTTTGATCATATCCAACCAGGGTAGATAGACCCGATCCGCCATCGCCCAATCCAGGCGATTGATGAGGGAATAGAGTATCTTCAAGCCCAGGTGGGAAACACCCAATTCATATAGATCGGGAAAGGCCATGCAAGCTTTGAAGCTGGCTCCGGAGGGGGATTTGTGAATTGAATTGATCTCGTTGTTTATGTAACGCGAGGGCTTCTCTACCCTCGGTAGAAGATGGTCGATGACTACTTTTTGCATTAAATGGTTCTCAGTGCTATCTGTATTTTGTTTTTGGAACCCCATTTGAGGAGTTCATTGAGTTTGGCTTTCAAATCATTGGCAGCACTAGTATCGGCTGCTGAGCCAAAATCTACCAAGTTGTTATCGTATCTGCATTCCTGGAGGTAGTATAGATCTCCACTCTTCAGCAACAGCTTCAGTCTTTCAATATCCTCACTGAGCAATACCTTATCAAAGAACGTGGTGCGGAATTCATAAGGGATGCCGCCGGAACGGATCAGATCCATGGACGAGAGAATGCTGTCCGAATCTATCTCTGCTTGCACAACCAGAGAGTACAGATCAGGCGGTGCTTTCAGATCCATTGCAATATAATCTGCCAGATTCTGTTCAATAATGGAGGCAAGACGCTTTGGAAACGAGCCATTGGTATCTAGCTTGATCAGATACCCCAAGTCTTTGACGTTCTTGAGGAAATCCTCCAGATCAGGCTGCAGGAGTGGCTCCCCACCGGTAACAGTGAGAGCGTTCAGCTTACCGGCTCTTTTTTGTAGGAAGGCCAGTACCTCGGATTCCGGGATGGACTCTGTAAAGCGCTCAGGATCCACCAGCCCGGGATTGTGGCAATAGGGACAGCGGAAATTGCAGCCCTGGGTGAAGACTATAGCAGAGAGCTTGCCGGGATAATCCAGCATGGAAAAACGTTGGAAACCACCAATTCTCATCTTTGGCCTAGTTATAAATCTTTTTGCGGGTCTGAGGTTGAGAGTGCGCCACTGTATCAAAGCTGGTACGCATCTTGAACTCTGCCTTTTTGCCTGCATTCCATTGTGATACAGGCCGCAGATAACCCACTATGCGTGAATAGACTTCTGTGGGTTTTTGACAAGTGGGACAGCGATGGACTTCTCCATCCAGATAGCCGTGCACCGGGCAAATGCTGAAGGTGGGCGAGAAAGTGAAATAGGGCAAGTGGTAATTTGCACAGATGGTGCGAACCAATTCCTTCACGCTTTCACCCTTCTCAAGTCGCTCTCCACCAAAAATGTGCAGCACGGTGCCACCGGTGTACTTGGTCTGAAGCTCATCCTGCAGATCCAGCACTTCAAAGACGTCGTCTGAGTAGTTCACCGGCAACTGAGTGGAATTGGTGTAAAAAGGAGAGTCATCCCCGGGATTAGCGCTTTTGATCCGGGGGAACATCTTTTTGTCCAGAAGAGCCAGACGGTAACTGGTTCCTTCGGCAGGAGTTGCCTCCAGATTGTAGTTATTACCGGTTTCTTCCTGGAAGCTGATCAGACGTTCTCTGAGATGATCCATGACCCTGATGGCAAAATCCTTACCAGTGCCTGAACCGATGTTTTCTCCCAAGTGATTGAGGCAGGCTTCGTTCATGCCGATGATACCGATAGTGGAAAAATGGTTCTTCCAATACTGCTCGAATCTGGCAAAGATGGAATCCAGATAGAACTTGGTGTAGGGATAGAGTCCGCTCTGAGTATAGGTCTCCAGGACTTTGCGTTTGATCTCCAGAGACTTACGAGCCAGATCCAGAAGCTCATCAAGACGGGCAAAGAAATCTGCTTCATCGGAGGCAAGGAAGCCCAAGCGAGGCAGATTCAGAGTGACCACTCCGATGGAACCGGTGAGAGGATTGGCACCAAACAGCCCTCCCCCACGTG
>JAZHDE010000060.1:0-6812 GCA_036584515.1 Candidatus Cloacimonadota bacterium
ATCCGATGTGAACAGGATTGGAGCTGTCACAGCCATAGGAATGGCAACTTCAAGTACTCATACATCCATGAACAACTGCCTGAATCTTGGTATCATGCATGGCATTTATCCCTTGGGAATGCGTAACATGGGTGAAGCAATGCTGCTGGGCAAGCTTCATCTGGATATGGCTTACGGCAATAGCAATCCTGATGATGCGGTTGTGTTTTCTCAGTTTTGTAACCTAATCGGAGATCCGACCACATCTGTGCATGTGGGGATTCCTTCAACCTTTAGTCTGGAACACCAAAGCACTCTGCCCGCAGGAAGCTCAAGCCTTGAGCTCGTGGTAAAAGATAGCGATCAGAATCCGGTTTCCGGGGCTGTCACTACTCTCACCAATGCAAGTGGACTGCAGGTTCTGGCTCAAACAGATGAGCTGGGAACAGTGGCTCTGAACTTCCCGGGGACGACTACCGGCGAACTTACCATAGCGGTAACCAAAGATGACTATATTCCCTCTGTGAGCACCACTACTATCTCCAGCGCCGGAAACTTGGTGTATTCCGGGTTGACCGTCGACGATGACAACAGTGGCGCATCAAGTGGAAACAGCAATGGGTTGATCGATGCCGGAGAAACCATGGAACTCTTCATCAGCCTTCGTAATAGCAGCACAAGCAGTCTATCTGGCAGTGCCACGGTTAGTTTGGTTGGGAACTATGCTACTCTTCAGACTACGACAGCAAATTTTGGCACTGTTGCAGCGGGAGCAATTGCCCAGAATCTGGCACCGATAGTATTGAGCCTGTTGCCCGATGCTCCAGATCAACATCAGGTTATTCTGAGATTAAGCGGCACAAATGCCGCAGGTCAGTGGATGGTTCCTCTGCTTCTAACTATTAACAATGGCAGGCTGGTCTATGATTCTTATGTGGCTTCCGGAGCAGTGCAAAACGTCATAAATCCTGGAGACCAGTTTAACTTTACGGTGGGGCTTGGTAATGAGGGAAGCAACGCTTTAGCAGGACTGACTGCTGAACTCAGTTCACTGGATCCCATGTTTGAAATCATCGACCCCAATGGAGCGTACCCTCAAATTCAGCCCGGAACAGTGCAGCAGAATATTGGTGATTACTTTATCGTTCACGCCCGGGCTCAATGCCAGACAGGAACTGTTGTCCCTATGGAACTGGCACTGACGAATTCAAATGGTTATGCCCAGACAATACACTTCACAGTAACTCTTGGTAATAGCACTGTGTTTGATCCACTTGGGCAGGATGCCTACGGATACTTCATATATGACGAAGGGGACACAAGCTATCAATTGGTCCCTGAGTACGATTGGCTTGGCATTGCTCCCTCTGAAGGTGGAAGTGGTACACAATTGGCCTTAACTGATCCGGGCTCAAGTTCCGATGAAGGTGATCAGGTTGGCTCCGTCACAATCCAGACGGTTAATCTTCCCTTCAGCTTCTCTTTCTATGGACGTTCTTACGATAGAGCTTCAATCTCCTCCAATGGTTTCATTGCTTTTGGAGAAACTGCAAATTCAGATTGGAGAAACTGGAGACTTCCCGGCCCAGGAGGCAACAACCCAATGTTGGCAGTGTTCTGGGACGATCTGGAGATTGGAACCGGAGCTGGAGTTTATACATACTATGACTCCGATATGAACTACTTTGTGGTGGAATGGCATAATCTTCTGGCCAGTAACAGAACTAGCGAGGAGACTTTCCAGGCGATCCTTTATGATCCTTTGTTCTACCCCACCTCAACCGGAGATGGGCAGATCAAGCTTCAATACAAGGTATTCAACAACACAGATACCGGACATGGCGCAGGAATTCCTCACGGTAATTACTCCACCATAGGAATCAAAGATCATACGGGCTTGGTTGGTCTGGAATATACTTTCAACAATACATATCCCACTGCAGCAGCTCCTCTGTCTCATGAAAGCTCACTGTTTATCAGCACTCGTCCTACTTTGCCAGATCAGGCTTACCTGATGTATGAGAATACTCTGATTGTGGACGAGAGCATCACACTGAATGGCCTGCTTGAGCCCGGAGAGATTGCAGACATGACCATATCTATTGGAAACATGGGAATGGTGCCTGCCACTGGTGTCTATGCAGTACTGGAATCAACAGATCCGATGGTTGAGGTTCTGGGAGATTACTCCACTTTTGCAGATGTTGCCTCGCTCGGATCAGTGAGTTCAGATAGCTATTATGGTGTAACAATAGACGAGACCTGCCCTAATGAACATATACTGGGCCTAAGGCTTAGGATTTCCTCCGATTCAGGATCATGGATTTATCCGGTCAGACTCAAAGTTCATACTCCAGACCTGCAGATTGATGGGCACTCCATAACAGAGATCACTGGAAACATGAACGGCATCATCGATCCTGGTGAAACTGCAACAATGACGGTCACTCTCACCAATCATGGAGCTGTTGAAAGCCCGGCTGGAAATGCAGTGATTGCATGTCATAATGTGGGAATCAGCATACTTGAAGGCTCAGCAAACTTCCCTGCCATCCCAGGATATCAAAGCGTTGATCTGAACTTCACAGTCTCTGCTGCCTCATCCATGTCTCAAGGCAGCTATGTGACCTTCGATATTACAGCCACTGCAGGAGAGATCCTCTTAAATCATGCTATACCCATGGAGATAGGTGCTCCGATTGTTGTTCAGATTGGCACTGGTGCGACTACACAATCCTATCCCCTGGACAGATATTACAACTTCTCTGTTCATGAATCCATCTACTTGGCCTCAGAGATTGCTCATGTTGGCGATATTAAAGCTCTGGCTTTCAATAAAGCCAGCGGCACGGATACTAATCCCATTGAGAACGTTACAATTTACATGAAGCATACAACCGCAAGCACTTTGTCTTCGGGAGCTTATAGCCTGGCAGGCTATACACAAGTCTTCAGTGGAGCATTCCCCAATACAGCAACATCTGGCTGGATGGAGATAAACCTGAGCCCTATGTTTCAGTACGACGGAATGTCGAACCTATCGATACTGATTGTTAAAGAGCACCAAGCTTGGATTAGCTACTATCCTCAGTGGTATTACACAAGTTCAAGTTCTCGTGCCCGTCAGGAAAGAAACGATAATGCCCTGCCGAGCACCTTAGCCAGCAGCAACAACCTACCCAATATCCGGTTCAAGCTCTTTACGACCAGCACTAGCATTCTGTATCCTGCCAGAAATCTTAGTGCAAGCAGCTCACACCAATCTGTAAGTTTGAGCTGGGATGCGCCCATTTCAGGCACGCCAACTCAGTATAAGATATTCCGGAACTCAAGCCTGCTTACATCTGTGACAAGCCTGAGTTATCTCGACCTCGCAGTAAATAATGGCACAAGCTACTCATATTATGTTGTTGCCATGTATGGAACGGAAAGCTCGGATCCCACTGAGTCTGTATCTGCGACGCCAAATGCTCTTCCTCCCACTAACCTTACAGCAGATCCGGGTAATATGTCTGTAACCCTCAGTTGGAATGCTCCAAGCGGTAGAGAACCTCAGCAAATGCTGCTTGCTCCAGGCCGGGAGAAAACAACTGATAGCTTTGGGTTGGAAACAGATTCAGATAGCAACCGACAGATTAGCAGCTACAGAGTGTATCGTAACGGTAGCCCTATAGCAAACGTGACAGAAACAAGCTACCAGGATACTGGACTGATAAACGGTCAGAGCTATGACTATTATGTGAGCACTGTTTACACCAATCCTGCCGGTGAATCTGCAGCTTCCAATGTGGTGAGTTCAACCCCGATAATGGTTAGTTTTGCAGTGTTGGGAATAGGTACATCCATCACGACAGGTAGCACAATGGGACCAATTAACCTCACTTACAAGAGCACTCACTGTCAGGCAGTATACACTGCTGATGAGCTTCATGCCCTAGGTGTGTTTGGCCCGATCTATATCAATCAGCTTGGGTTCTTTGTGTCATCTCCCCCCAACTTGGCTTTGACAAACTTCCAGATCCGCATAGCAAACACTACTGCCACAAATGCTACATCCTGGATAACCCAGAACCTGCAAACGGTGTTCAATCCCACCACATACATGCCTACTGCCGGTGGTTTTGATATGATCCAATTCCACACTCCCTTCCTTTGGGATGGCACCAGCAACATCCTGATCGATACTGCCAATGGATTAGTAGCAGAGTGGTCCTATAGCGGAACCTTCCAATACACCAGCAGAGCTTCAGGTATTCTCAGGATATACAGCGATACGGTAGATCAAAGCTATATCTTCAGTGGAGGAACTCCTGCCAGTTACAGACCCAATCTGCGCCTGGGATTCCAGCCCATTCAGACGGGACCAGAGATCGAACTGAGCACAGATAACCTCAGTTTTGGAAACGTGGAACTAGATACGAACAGCAGCCTCAGTTTCAGCATCTCCAATCCCGGAGATCAGGAACTAACTGGAACTATCGTGAGTCCTGCACCTTTCTCTGTGAGCCTCTCTGAATCAAGAGCAGCCACCCAAGCCCTGAAAGCTCCATCACAGGAAAGAAACACCATCTCCTACAACGTGCCCTC
This sequence comes from Candidatus Cloacimonadota bacterium, assembly GCA_036584515.1. GTDB lineage: Bacteria > Cloacimonadota > Cloacimonadia > Cloacimonadales > Cloacimonadaceae > PHBP01. The sequence continues at coordinate 4,567 of JAZHDE010000060.1, forward strand.
CGGACAAAGCATAGTTGTATCAGTAAGCTTCAGCCCCAGCCTTCCCCAAGCATATAACGGACAGATTGTAGTCAATTCAAACGCTGCAGATGCTCAGAATATTTCAGTTGCAGGCACGGGTATTGTTACAAGCTTGGAGCAGCCGGTTATTACAATCATTGAAAGTGCAGGGCAGATTTGTCTGAATTGGGAATCCATCCAACATGCGGATCTATATCGGATCTACCGTTCAGACACTCCCACCAGCGGTTTTGAATTGATTGATAGTACAAGCAACACTAGCTGGACTGATCTTACTCCTCCCGCTAAAGCCTTTTATCGGGTGGAGGCCTATCGCAATCCCCCGCTATCACGTCAATAATCTACCCCATAGACAAACCGCCCTCCAGATCAGAAGGGCGGTTTCTTTATCGCTTTGATATTGTTATAAGTTTTCTATGTTCTTCAGTGGCTTCGGTGCAGTAGCAGGAGTCACTCCCTCGGCGGTGAGATAACCCAGACCGGGGCTTCCCATGGGTTTGCCTTCTGCATCTTCGCGATAGAGCTCTACCCTAATGCGAACTGGTCCGCCTTCACCCTCCAAAATCTCTTTGCCATCAGCATCCAGCGGGAAAGGACTCTCGTAGAGCCAGGCAAGACCAATCGCTGCTGTGCCGTGTTCTTCATTGACGTTCTTACGTTTGGAGCCAATTGCCAGCCTTTTCTCTAAGCTCAGATTGGGGGAGTTGATCGAAGAAGTGACCGAGCCCAATCTCTTTCCGTTCAGATAGACACCCTTTCCAGTGGAAATCCCCTCAGAGATCAGGATAGCCAGCTTCTTGGTGCAGCCTGCTTCCAGTTCTGCCACCAGAGCAGCTTTACCCATGAAGTCGTCTTTGTTCAAATCAACCGCAGCCTCAAAAAGGGGAGCATTGCAAGGTGTATGTTGAGGATCATATTCCTGGCCCATTAGAGGCAGTCCATAGGCTCCGGCAGAGATCCGGTTCTCGTCTCTTCCGCCCAGGCCGACTAGAAGTCCGCCCAAATCCAAGGCTTTGCTGACTATAGCCTTAAAGTCCTGCTCGGCTTTCTCCACCGGCAGGTAAATTTCCCAGCCCCAGCGATTGGTATAGCCGGTACGGCTGAAATAGTACTTAGCTCCATCCAGCTCGATCTCATTGAAGCTAAAGAAATTCATATTCTTCTCGGGATTGGAGCGATTCTTCAGAACCTGCTCGCCAAAAACTTCCTTGATCAGCTTCATGGAGAGCGGACCCTGGATATCCACTTTGACATATTTATCCGAGATATCCTCGGCAAAGACTTCTTCCCCATCCAGTTTGCAATTCATGATCCGGTCTATATCGGCAATTAGCTCCGTTTCTTCACCGTGAGACATGCCTGTGCCTGTGATATCATGTCCGGCATTGATCACCAGGATAAACTCTTCTTCTGCCACTCGCATGGCGATCAGATCGTCCTGAACCCCGCCTTTATCATTGAGCAGTAGGGTATATTTGCAAGCTCCAATCTTCATTTCTGCCAGATTTCCGGCCACGGCACGATTCAAAAGAACTGCCACATCCTTGCCCCAAAACCTGAGCTGAGCCATATGATCAATATTATAGACCGCTACTTTATTGACCGCTACTGCTTCTTCCAACACGGAAGTCTGATAGTTCACGGCCATATCATATTCGCCGAAATTGCTGCGTTTGGTGGAAACAGGGGTGATCCCCATCTTCTGTGCCAGAAGGGGTTTATACCAGTTTTCTTCAAGATCGAAAAGAAAAGTCTTTCTGATCTCTTTGGGAAAATCAAAACCAAGCTTGGACATTTCTACTCCTTATCGAGTTCTATTATTTACTCCAGTTGGATGGAATCAGCTTTTTTGTAAAGGATTTTCTTGTTGACTAATTCGCTGGAGAAAGCTAGAAGGGCTTTCGTATGAATAAGACGCGTAAAAGAATAGCCTTGGTCGGCCCAGCCCCTCCCTTCCGGGGCGGAATAGCCCTCTTTGCCCTGCATTTGGGCAAGGAACTGGCACGCGCCGGTCACCAGCTAAAGTTCTTTAATTTCATAGATCAGTATCCCGGCTTCCTCTTCCCCGGAGGAGATCAATATGACGAACTCTCCGATTGCGCAGGGATACCCATGGAAAGGGTTTACACTCCCTATCTGCCCTGGACCTGGCCTGCAGCCATCCGTAAGATCATCGCCAGCCTGATCTACCTCATGCTCGACATCCGCATCACGCTCTTCTCGCT
>JAZHDE010000061.1:0-6759 GCA_036584515.1 Candidatus Cloacimonadota bacterium
TCTATGTGCTCCGTGTTCTATCCATCCAGTTGTGTCACCGACCCTTATCTCAAATGTAGAACTGTTTAACATTATCGGAATACCAGTACTATCAGCAGTAACATTGCCATCAAGCTCCGGAATGGCATACAAGCTGTCGATAACAGTGGAATGCATAGAGACTTCTATCTGCGCTATCAATTGAACACAAGATAGCGCTATTATGATAGCGCAGATAGATCTCATGCAAACTACTTCATCAGGATCATCTTGGCAGAGTGAACCTGTCCCATGGCTTCCAGACGGTAGAAATAGACTCCGCTGGATACCGCATTACGGTTGTTATCCAACCCATCCCAAACCACGGAGCTCGTGCCGCCAGGCAGGTTTTGGAAGGTGTAACTCTTGACCAATTGCCCACGCAGATTGTAAATCCCCAGCCTGGCTTCTGCCATGGCTGGAGTGCTGAATCTGATGGTCGTAGTGGGATTGAAAGGATTGGGGTAGTTGCCCAGAAGACTAACAGGGTTTTGCACCAGATTGGCGTCCTGATTGGCAACGGGATCATATTCCAAATGCACATCGTCTATATACCAGCCTTCACCGGTGGTATAACCATCTGAACCAAAGACAAACCTGAATCTGGCGGAACCACTGAAGGCAGAGAGGTCAAAAGATGCTTCCTGCCAGCCATAGGTGCCGGAATAGACAAAGGTATTAGCGCTGAAGGGAGAGGCTGTGTTGCTGTAAATCCTGTAAGGATAGCCATTAACCGGAGTAATGTTTTGCCACTCTCCACCATTGATGGACATCTGCACCAAGCCCCCATCCCAGGCATAGCCCGCATTTTGGTGAATCTCTGCATCGATCCAATGATGGAATTTCAGCTCAGAATTCAGCCCCAGCTGCATTTCCGGACTCACCAGAGCGCCATAAGCACTATTGGCATAGTCTGAAGAGCCCTCTCCACCGAACTTGGCGGAGTACAGGCCATTCTGGCTGTAATTACGATTGGAGGAACGGTGCCACTGGTTGGTAAAGCCATTTTGCAGCTCGATGGAAGTCCACTCCTGCAGGTCTGGCTCAAAGCTATATGTGATCATGCCAATGGGGAAGCTGAAGCTGCCATTGTCTTCAGGATCGTTTTCCGTGATCAATACGTAGTTCAAATTCGCTATCTCGCCCACTGTGATGGCTTCCAGCACATTGATGGTAAAAGCGTTGTTGATCACCATGCTCTGTCCAGGAGCCACAGCCGGGAAGTAAACGTCCATCTCCGAGCTTGTGATATTGGGGTTATCGGAAAGCAGCAGCATCATTGGTGTTTGGGCAATTCCACTGCCTGTATTGCTCAGAGTAAGATTAACGGTTGGATTATCCCCCGGCATGATGAGCTCACCATCGTTATTCACCTGATAGGAGCTGATGCTTAGAGACGGTGCGTTCAGAAGAAGAGTGACTGCTGATTGATTGGAATAGCTATCGTAATCGGCGGTAAGAGTCAGATTTGCCAAAGTCAGATCGGCAAAGCTGCCCACCACTCGGATTGTGAAGGCTGCTTCAAGCTGCAGAGAATCTCCACTGGCGAGGATGTTGAAGCTCACGGGAGCGCTCAGGACGTTCACATTGGCAGAGTTTGAGCTCAGAGTCAATGTGCCGGGACTGAGCTGATCCATCATCCCCACGTTTTTCACCTTGATATTGAGCTGATAATCGTTTTCGGTGAGAAGCTGCCCATTCTGCGTATCTGTGGAAACCACATTGCAGACCACATAGGGCTGAGAGCTGGCTGTCACGTTCACACTTGCCGAATAGTTATAGAAGTTCGGAGCATTAATATAGAGATCATATTGACCGGGGAAGAGACTTTCGATCAGATTCAGATTGAATAGACCGGTAGCATCTGCCACCAACTGCACAATCTCTGCTCCATCACGTTTCAGGCGCAATTCCGCACCGGGAGCATTGGTTTGAATGCTGTAATTTGTGAGACCCACTGCCCAATAGGACGGAATCTGGGCCAGAATCGTCTGCGGAGCATCACTCCAGATCATCATAGCAGGATCGCCGAAGAGATTGGTTTCATAGAGCACCCAATACATCACGGGTTGTTGATTGATAAAGGGAATCACATCAATCTTGGTATCTACCAAAGTATAGCCCAGCTCGTTGATACTCTCACCAAAGATAGCATCGATATACTGCCTGTGCAGATATTGCGAAGCTCCATCCGTGGAGCCCTGCATGCCCCAACCATAGCGGGAATGTGAGATCATGGCTGCAGCAGAGGTGCTGATTCCTGTGAATTTCTCTGTGATGCTGTCGCTGCCATATTGCCCCGGATTGGTGTCGCGGTTGTCAAAAGAACCCGCATAGCAACCCTGGGAAAAATGAATGGAAAAGTTATTTGTGCTGCCATCATTGGTGATGGTGGTGCTGGAAACCTGGTTGCTGCTGAGCCTCATGTTGTAAGTAGTATTGGAGTGACCCAGATGGTTCACCAGATTGGGTCCCTGGGAAAGCAACGGACGGATCTGATTTGCATTCCAGGCTTCTTCATAACCAAAAGTACGGTCGTAGAGCGTGGAGATATTCCAGGTGGTGGGAACTCCCACCGTGCTGTAGCCGTGGATATTTGCTCCACCGATCATTTCGTCCATATAGTCACCACCCCAGGTGGGGCCGTCCCAGAGCCATTCGCCCACAAAGAGTGAGCTTTCGATATTGGCTTCCACCGGAGCAATCTGGTACATGGTGGCTTTGTTGATCTGATTCGTGATCTCAGCATCGCTATTGTAGCACATTCTGCCCAGGGCAAGCTCTGGCACCATGTCCGTCTCATAGATCTCGCCCCAAAGGTTGTCGTTATCATTGTTCCAGGTGCCATCCAGGCAGTTGTAATACATATCGGCGGGTATATCGCTATCCGATTCTCCACCGGCACCCATATTCACCGAAAAACCCCTGTGAGGAATCAGGTCTGAATCTCCGGCCAAAAGCACAAAGCGCAGGCTATTTTGAAAATAAGCCTCAATGATGTAGTTCCGGATCTTTTCCTGAGTATCTGCTCCAGTGTAGTTGCTGATGATCTCCTGCACAGGCTTCATATACACGCTGTAGCCTTTTCCCGTGTAGAAATCCATCAGAGGCTGCCAATTGGCCAGCTTCGCTGCATCGCAGATGATCAGATATTCAAAACCTGTGGTGCGGGCAGAGTAGCTGGGAACATCTGCCTTGTTATCCACAGCCTTGCGCAGTTTTTCGGCTGTGAAGGCATCTTGCTTGAGCAGATTCAGTGCATTCTGCGCCTCGGTTCCAGCGCTGTAATCCACTTCCACCGTGATGCTTTTGTAATAGGTGAGCTGCTGTTTCTGCGGTTCATAGGAGAAAGGGCTGATCGCAGAAAAGGCGATCGGATGCCCTGATAAAAACTGTGTGATCACGCCATTATGCAGCGTGGCAGGATATGCTTCAAACGAGCCATAGATAGCGGGATCCGGTCCCACCAGGGGAGGAAGCACTTCCTGGGAAAAAGGATACTGAGCTTGCAACGGCAGCACCGGAGCTGCCAGCTCAAAGACTTGCGGGTTGCTTCTGGTCACCCGGATAGCACTCGCTTGGGTGCCAGAGGGTAGCAATAGCTTGATGCCAAACCACGGCAGAGCCGGCTGCCCGGCATTTCCCATTAACTGCGTGCCATCCAGTTGAATTGTCGAATAGATTCCGCTCTGACCGATGCGGACTTCACCAAGGTTGTAGCTGTAACTGATCCCGGCAAACAGGCTTGCCGCCAGCAAAGTTACCGCCAGGACTAAAACCAAACGTTTCATACCTTACTCACTTGCGTTATTTTTGTTTATCTGAATCAGTTCAGATGCAAAGCGCATTCCATATTTTCAGCTTTATAGTTTTCCGGCAAGGATTGTGGAAAATGTTCTCAAGAAAACTGCTAGAAATCGGGGAAGGGCAGGAGATGGAACCCACCCCTCCCCGGCTAATCAAGTCTGATGATCAGGTGTGTCTGATGGGATGAGTATAGCTCGCATAGTCTTTCACGCGCTTCAAATACCCAGCTTCCACACATTTCATCACCATTTGCACCGGTGATTCCATGGAGATGATATCATCGATCGAGACTGTGGCCAAATCAATGTGCGTGGGATCACTCTTTTGCCACTGCCACATGCAACTGATGAAGAGGGACTTTGCCGAAGGCATCTTGTGAAGCTTCTCTTTAGCCTTGGGTAGATTCTGGCTCTGATTCTCTTTGGCATAATCCTTGAAATCTTGAACATATAGCGGATCCGCCAGGAGATAAAGGCTGTTCAGATGCTCCGCAATCGCAGCCATGTGCTGATGTTGCTCCCCCAGAGTGGGGTAGAAGTTCTTCCTGGCATAACAAAGCCTGTCACTGTACCAGGATTGATAGACCACTTCCAGATACCTTCCGGAATAGGTCGAGACACCGTTTTCAAAGGCGACTTTCATGATGTGCTCCTTTTCGTAAATGTGTTCTTGTGCGTTCTTCCGGATCATAGGTTTCCCCATCCGGAGTTATAATCCATACTAATCATTAGACTGCATTTGAAGCTGAACTTACTGCACTGAGCACAAGATTTTTCAAAATTCTTTTTGCTGTAAGTCCTAATGTGCTAATCTGCAGGGAGATCTGGATGCTGAAATCTATTGCAATTATGATAGAATACAACTCAATTGGATCAATTTATGCATAACGGTATAACAATCGTATATATTGGATGAATCGAACGGTACATTACACATTGGAGGAAATGTATGAATGTGTCCCAGAAAGACGATGATGCTTATGCGCAATTCTGCCGCAATGCATCGATACTATCAGGATTTAAGGGTCAACACTACGTGGAAGAGATTTGGATTCTGCATGGGAATTGCATCCATCCCACCAGACTCTATCATCTCTATTCCACACCCGAGACCCGCTGTCTGGATAGTGACTGCGAGTACTTCTACCTACCGAAAATCGACTACTTGTGCTATTACCCTCCGGAACTGCCAATTGAATTGACCGATTACAAGGCTATCAATCAGGTTCGGGAGGCCATCAAATCAATGTATGTACAACTAATCCAAGCCAGACAAAACAACGACCTGGCACGGTATTCAGATCTGAAAGCCGAATTGGAACACTACCACAACTATCTAAAAGATGGCATAAATAGAAACGGCCATTTGAAAACTCTCAATAAGATAACCAGCAAACATTCCCTACTGATCTACAAGAGTGTCCGTAATTACCTCCTGGCCCTCTCCAAGATCAATCCCTCCCTAGCAGAATACATCGATGAACACCTCGTCATCGGTGTCAAATGCTACTGGAGCGAAACCCCCATCACCAAAAAGAAACGGACTGTGTAGTCAGGGAACCGGAACAAACAAACCCCCGTGGATCAGGGGATTCCACGGGGGTGATTTTTATTCAAGTAAGTTATCAGTCTATACCCTTCCCGTTCCATGACATGTTGGGCATACATTCCCGTTTGGTTTTGCTAATCTTCCTTGATCTTGAGCTTCCTTGAGAATACGCACAGTGCCATGTTTGAGATTAGCATCAATAAACTTTTTAAGTTCTTCTTTCTCTTCTTGGGATAGTTCTTGAATTTCGAGTTCCAAATCTGTAACTTTCTTAGTCGTCATTTATATCTCCTTTCGCCACAACAAGGGCATTTGATCATAGTATTTGTAGATGGCATAATATTGCAAACAGGACACGGTAGATTGTATTTAGAAAATGCTGCTTTTCTGCCTTTAACTTTGAGTTTTTCACTTATGTAATACTTGTAATCTTGCTCATTTCTCATTCGATAGGTGATCATAAGATCATGGTAACGTTGTCTAATATTTGGGTTTGACTTATTATTATTGATATTATCGTATTCATCGGCCATTGAGTAGTTTGATTGTAATGCTTCTATGTAGTAATAGTATTTCTCATCCCACTGGAAAACATGAAACAATGTTGAGAGAATTGTCTGGATAGCACCTATTACAACCGATATACATACTAACGTGCCATATGCATTTTTAGCAAGGAAGCCAATAGACGTGAAAACCATAATCGGTAATAGTAATTCAATAATGCTTCTAACTAATCGAATGCATCTTAGCCGATAAGCCATAATCTCAAATTCTTTAGCTGTGGCATAGCACTCTTGTCGTTTTTCAAATGATACATCTGAGATTTCTTTGATTTCTGGATCTACAGAATTAACACCATCTACATCGAGATTTTTAGTATCCTTTCGTAAATCTTTACTCTCATCCATATTACATCTCTATCTCATCTTGATATATCTTGTTTTTCTTGATATCGGGTTTCTTAAAGGGGTCTATTGCGGTTTGTGGCAGAGTCACCGGGATCGGAGATTGAAAGAGCTGCTCCGCTGTAAGGATTTGGATGCGGGGGATTAGCACAGGCATGCTGTTGTGTGTGATCTTGAGCTCAAACACACCTGCCTTGGCTGCTTCTTCGATCATGCCCTTTGTTGGCTCCACCAGGGTGATGAGTATGCCAAAATCTCCGTTCTGGGAGCAGGAGCGCTCATTCCTGTTGCAGAGGGAGGGGTGTATGCTGCTGCTGCTGCTGGCGCGGGAGCGGTGCCGCCCATCATGCCATAGCTTCGGCTTGTTGAAGGCACACCCATTGCTGCAGCCCCGGCGGCAGAGAAGGATCCAAGCCCATTGCTGCCTCGTGCGCCTCCTCCGGATCGGACTGCCGGGAGAAACCGCAGACCACGGTGC
>JAZHDE010000062.1:0-6772 GCA_036584515.1 Candidatus Cloacimonadota bacterium
CCAGGTTGAGGTTCTGGCTATTAGCTTGAGGATAGTAAGCGGCAATTGAATCAGGTGCAACAAACATCTCTTTGGTATAAAATCCCGGCCGGAAGAAATTCCCTCTGCGGTTCACAGTGAGCAGATTAAGTTGCCCCTCACTGTCACTATAGAAACCTGCCTGGATATAACCACTGTATGGCACCCCCTCTTCGGGATTGATGTTTACTGTACGGATGGCCGAAGCGTTCACTGCAGAGTCAACTGTGCTGTTACCAGTGCCAAAGGTCTGTGTTCCATTCCAAATCATATCCTGCAGTAACTCGCCGTAGAACTTCACCTTGGGATTGGAATCCCGGATGGCATTCCAAATGATAGGGTTTTCTACCGCTGGCTCATAAACACCATTCCTGCTAAAGACCTTCATTGCACTATAATCACCATAGCCTTCAGGACTCTGGTAGCTCTGGAAACGATAATGATAAATACCGTCAGCACCGTAGCATAGAGGCAAATAGTTCAGTACCTTCTGGGTTGCATACGGAACTTGTAGCCAGTTTACCCATTGATCACCGTTGTTGTACCGTGCCCAGCGCCCAAAGGTTTGAACTATTGGGTAGAATTTCCTACCATCTTCTTGCATGCTGTACAGTTTTGAATCCAGATATGCCTTATGTAGCTTGGTGTCGAGTAATGTCTGGATGAAGACGCTCCCTGGCCTGTTAAACTCTGTTTCAAAACCAATAGGATAAATATCCGGGGCGACTATTCTTGGGTTGGCGGCTTGCCTGAATCCAGAAAGATGATCATAATACTCACCAGCACTACGATCTAGTGCTATACTAGTGGAGAGATAATCATAAGTAGCAGTGTAGTAGTCAATGCCAGTATCTGCAAGGTAGTCTTGAAGTAGTCTATAAGAATCGAAATTTGTCTGGTAAGGTTCATCGAAGGAGTATAACGCAGAGATGTTACCTGGACTCTGCTCCAGGATCTGAGTCACACGATTGTTTAATCCTGTTCTGTATCTTTCAGGGTCAGTTCTCAAATTGTAATGGGTCTGATCTTCCACTTCGATGTAGTCCAGACTAACATCGCAATTGCCATGCCAGTACAACCTGGGATTAAGGCTGATCATTCTCAGCATTGTGTCCGATGGAGCTGTATCTGGATTGTAATCCAGATCATTGGTCAATAGCCCGGCATTAATCATTTCCCTGTAGGGTATCTTCAGTTCTATGGTGATATATCCGCTTTGATGTGGGTTACTCTTCAATTGCCCCACTGTAAGAGAACTGCTTAATGAGAGCTGGGGCTGGAGTTCTCTGGATGAATGGAGCACAGGCCTGCTTTGCCTCGATGGCGCTCCATTGGCAATTGGGTAGCCTTCAGGAACGAAGCTCAACAGAGTGTCACTTAATGCTGCACCAGGATCAAGGTTCTCTATCTTTACGCGATAACGGATGTAAAAGAAATGATCTTCATAGTTGGGCGGTTTTGTTTGATACAAGTTCCAGATACTTCCGGGATGAGTGTAATTATCTGATCTGTTGGGCCACCTGTATTTTATGTCGGTATAGATGTATCCTGGATCATTTTCCTTGGTAACTTTCCAAATGTGTCCATTGGATGCATCATTTTCTTCCTCAGCTCTGCCGACTCTGGGAAGAGAAGCTTCGTTGTGTGAAGCATACCAGAACTTGCTATTGTTCCGATCAGCGGATTTGACACCCTGCGGCCCGGAATACTCAGCCTCAAGTTTTAGATAGTTGCTCGTGCTGAGGGGACCGACAGAATAATGCATGGGATTTCCTGGATCAATAGACCAGCTCCTATCCCAGATCACTGCATCGATCCCGGCTGCATCAAGCTCATTCAGGATTGCGGTAAGCCCACGTTCGTTTGTCACGGTTTCAACCAAGGTCGAGTTGTAGCCCAAAGTACGCAGATATCTGGCAATCTCATCTTTGTAATTGGCAGTATACGAAAAGGTGGAACGCATATAACTGTATGAACCCAGCATGAACTTGGCAGAGTGCTTGTAAGCAATAGCAGGGCTGCAAATCAGCAGTATTAGCAGGACTAGTATTAACGATGTTCTTGGTCTCATTACTTATCCTACTTCAGGAGCATCATCTTGTGGACTTTGGTGAAGGAGGGACTGACTATCTTTGTGAAGTAAACACCAGATGCAACAGAACGGTTCGAGTTGTCTCTGCCGTCCCAAATCAGTTCATGTCTTCCCGGAGCAAGCTCTCCCCTATGCAGGGTCTTCACAAGCTGTCCTTTGATATTATAGATCTTCACACTCACCGGACTGACAGCAGTGGTATTGAAGCTGATAGTGGTGGTGGGATTGAAGGGATTGGGATAGTTCACCAATTGGCTCATAGCGGGCAGCACATCGTCCTGATTGCTGACGGGGTAGTTACGTATCACAATGCTGCCATCTATCCATCCAGCTTCTGTGGGGCTGTGTTCAAACAAGGTACTTTGATTAAGATGGTATCCAAGTCCCCCCAGATATACATCTACGGTCCAATTGTCCTGAAGACCTTCGGGAATGATATTGAAGCTCAGCGGGTCTGTGCTGGGTGCCCAAACGCGGAAGTTCCATGTCTTGACCTGCTCCCCTTCACCTTCAAAGTCATCGCCATACTCGGTGCTTAGCGAGCGTTCCGGAAATCCTCCGGTCATTACAAGCTTGATGAAAGCCAGTTCATCAGGAAGGAGCTTGGGTTTGGGTAGGTCATAATAATAGTCATAGGCATCTGTGCTAAGGTTGTTTCTTCCCACCACGATCTGATCCTTGGAACCATTGCTGCAGGTCAGCTCCAGGCCCAATTGCCAGTTTGTATCCACAGGCTCAAGAGAGGGAGCTGAAAAATATGGGTAGAAATTGATCTGAGGATTCATATCCTGGGATCCGTTGAACTTGATTAGGAAAGCCTCGTAAGGTTCAATCAGATCGGTCAGAATGTACTGATTGTTTCTGTAAACGTATATTGCGGGAGAGACCAGTTCCTGAGCTGTCATTTCAGCCATTCTGAAGAGAGTGGAATTGATCGAGAACCGTAAATCTTTCACATTGTAAGCTACAAGATGAGGATTAGGAACAAAGTTCCAGCCTTCCATCAGATCCATACTTATCTCATCACGCTGCACGGAGCTTACGTTACTGTAAAATGCTATATCGGGATTGTGGACCCAGTAGGAGCTGCCATAGAGGTAGTCTGTGGATTCGATCAGACTTCCATCGTCAATAGTATATGCAGTAGAACCCGCTCCAAAGACGTCCGTGATGTTCAGTATTGCTTCAGGCCATGGATTGGTTCTGGTTTTCCATCCAGCATCGTTTTGCACAAAGCTCATCTGAGGAACCACGGCAAAGGTGTATGGACTTTCAAATCTACTCACCACACCATCGATAGCGGTAACATAGATTACCAGTTTGCATGATTTCAGATCTGTCAGGATCGGGAAATTGTAGTTAGTATTAACATTGACAGAGCTCAGGTTTTCAGCAACCAGAAGACTGTCTGTATCGCCTTCGATCCACACATCCACATCACTTATCAGGAAGGGATAGGTATAGCTCCAGGAGAAGATATTGGAAGTTCCACCCTGATAAACCCTATTGGGCTGAGAAGAAACGGTTGCTTTAGGCTGCAGATTGCCCCAGAACAGGTTCATAGTCCGCACATTACTGTTCGACACAGAGAAAGTGTAGGGTCCGGAACTAAGATCGTGCCAAGCCCCGTTTCCGGAATCCTGCAGATAAAGCTTTTCCTCTCTGCCAAAGGTATCCGAGGCCTCAATATATAAGCTTTGTCCAGTGAGGTCGCTGCGAACCCGCATCACCCAGGACTTTAGCTCATTATCAAGCTCATAATCACCCTTGATCTCCCGGTTAAGTTGTGTGCCAGAATTGCCCCAGTATTGTTCCCATAAGGCGTTCCAGACCCAGCCCGAACCTGAAGGATTTGATTTGGTTGTATCCCAATAAACATCCTGGCCATCGGAGGCATAGACATTGGTTCCAAAGCTTACATCGTTGGTGGCTGTACCACTGGCGTTTCTGATGGTGATGGTATGAATCGGTGAAGGACTGGCTTCCATGGGAACATTATGAATGTATTCTGTGTTGCCGGTGTTTGTGCTGCTGATCTTATAGGTATAGATCTCTCCGTTCAGAGCAGTGTTATCCCACCATTCGTAGCTGGAGAAAGAAGGTCCCAGGATTGGGTTGCTTAGCCAGGAATCAAGCATTTCCCAGCCTCCTGATCCACGACGGTAGATTTTGTAACCCTGATTTGTACTCTGTCCGCTAGCTGTCCAATACAGCCGCACCGAATTATCCATGCCATAGGCTGCAAATCCACTGATGTTACTGGGTGCCAGAGTGGTACTTACTTCGTTAGTCAGATCGGAGTAAGCTCCATTTTTGTCCTTAGCCCGCAGCTTGAAATAATACGTATTCTGGTTTGATAGCCCGGGAACGGTGATGGAAGTGGTGTGAGGAGAAGCAAGAAGTTGGTTACTGCCCCTGCCGTAAACACTGAAATTGCTTTCCCCAATCGGTTCGGTAGCATAGAGTACTTCATAGCTATCGAAGTCATAATCATCGCTACGTGTCCAGCTCAAAGTAACGCTGTTCAGCATGGCATTGGTCAGCACCAGTTCAGTAGGATTGAGTGGTGAGGATTGATCATCCATAGCAAACATTTCGTCCATGAGATCGTTCAGATCGCTCACCCATCTCCAGTAGTATTGAATATAAAGCTCATGAGTTCTGGAATAATCCCAGCGTCCGTTGGCTTCATCCCAACCGTAGAACCATTTATAGTTATTCTCAGTCTCTTCATACTGATTGGGAAGCTCATCCATTTCGATATGGAAGAAGGGATCATAGGTATCATAATCCGTCCAGCCGGAAAGAGTGTAAAGCATCTGTTGATTCTGAGCATAGGCTGGCAGAGTGATCTGGTTGTTCACCGGGTATTCATTTATGCCATCGGAGAATAGGAAGGGATAGGTTTCGTAGAATACCGAGTAATAATCTGTATGATACACGTCTCTATGGATCCCAAAGGTGTTGGCGGGGATCATGATATGGTCACCCTTCATGATCAGGTCACTTTGCAGGCGGGACAGATCCCGAATGGGTAGGTTTGGACAATACTTCTGGTTTCCAGCAGAGATCTGGGTGTTTGCCATACCAACGTGACGATTCCAGTCATAAGAGTGGATCTGTGCAGAGAACTCCCTCACGTCAAATGTATCTCTGATATCATCGGCAAAAGCTTGATAGGCTTTGTTGTAAGGATGAGCTGAGACGCGAGTAGGGTCGCTAAGGGATTTCGAATTGTTAAAAGGTGGAACGTTTGTCCATCTCACTTCCCGACCTGCTCCTGAGAACAGGATATACTTGGCATCCCAGAGTTTGAAAGCTTCCACTCCGATGGGTACGGTAGAGAAGTCATCTGTGGGATGTGGTACAGTTACGATCACAGGACGTGAGGCTGCTGGGTACATGATATACAGTCCCCACCCTTTAGCAAAGCTACCCACCACATCGTCGTAGGTATCTGTGGTGCCGTTATTGTCTGAATACTGCATTGCAAGGTTTTCGCGCAACATGTAGTAGGTTCTGCCGGTATCAGTATCGTTAAACTGCACTACCTGATAGGGGAATCCGGCTGAGGCTATAGCGACCTCTGCGTCCTCATATAGTTGGGCAACAAAGAGCTCAACTATATTAGTCCAATTGGTTAGCTGCGTCGAAGTGGGAGTGGAATAATCTCCAAAACCATTGGTCTGACGGTCAAAGGGTGCGTAGAGGTTATAGTTTGCCGAGGCAATACCCTCAGATACATGTGATAACCAGTCATCATACTCTGAATTTGGTTCAGTGCCATACACAAAACCAGAAAGCGAGCCTGTTTCCACTACAATGGAAGTCAGTTGCATACACAAGAGGCCCACAACTAAAGCTAGCAGTAGTCTTTTCATCCTATTCTCCTTGATATCATTAATTTATCTCTTCATTGCATTATCAGATCAAGGCAGAAAATAGTCAAGCAGCATTTTTGAAAAGGTTGCATCGTGTTGATCCCGTTGATCCAGTCATCTGCGTTCTATTTATTGATACATGGACTTCAGGATTGATCGGCTTCGACAAGTGAGTAGAAGACAGTGAACCGATTGGTATTCGTGTTTAGTTTTGATCTTTCATTTGTGTCCATTAGTGGGATATATCAGGTTGGTCATCTAATCAGCGTCACCTTCTTGCTGCTGATACTCCTGCCATCCACCACAATGCTAAGGATGTAAATACCATTGGAGCAGCGCTGGTTCATGCTGTCTCTGCCGTCCCAGGTGAGCACTTGCTGGCGCACTCTGGGATCAAGCTCCATGGCTCTCACTATCTGTCCTCTGAGGTTGTAGATCACAATCCGGGCGGTGTTGACTGGCTCAGTCCTATTAGCTACCATTGCAGTAAGATCAGCTCTGATATTTGTAAAGACACTGAAAGGATTGGGATAAGCCGTCAGGCTGAACGCAGGAACAGCAGGTACGGAGGGATCATCATTTGCCACAGGTGGAGCACCATACTCAAAACAGCCCATGTCTATCCTACCATCCCAGACTCGCTGATTTCCGGCCAGATCATAAGGCGGCAAGAATAGACCCAGTGTATCCAGTGTGCCGATATTGATGCAGGGTGACAAGGCCGATAGTCTGTAGTTCAAGGGATCATGAACGATGAAGCCCCCGGTAAAGAGAGGATTAT
>JAZHDE010000063.1:0-6763 GCA_036584515.1 Candidatus Cloacimonadota bacterium
AGCGACAAGATGTCGCTTCCACTATTATCACTTGTCACTCCCAAAAAGCGACAAGTTGTCGCTTCTACTCTGTTCACTCTATAGCGTAGCCACATTTTATCGTTCACAAAGTTCTTCATTTCGATCAGTTGGAGTTTGGCGGGCAGGATATCCGGCCAGACAGGCTCGGGAGAATCAAAGAGCGAGGGAATCGTGTAGCCGCCGATCACGACCGGACTGAGCAGGATATTGATCTCATCCAAAAGACCAGCCCGGATCAGGGCACCGCTGAGTTTGCCGCCGGAACTGGTGGCGATCGTCTGAACCCCCAATTTGCTATGCACTTTCTGGAGCATCGTGGGCAGATCGACTCTCTCTTTGCCCTCGATCAGATAAGGTAGATTGCGCTCTTGCAGGAAAGCCAGATAGTCCGGCGGAGCAGCCTCTGAGGTGAGATGGATCATGTAGGTCTCGGGATCGTCGCACTCGGCAGTGTAGCCATTTCTAAATCTACCTCTGCCATCGACCACAGAGGTCCAGGTCTTCCTTCCGGGACGGTGCAGAATCTCCTCGGGCAGGAAGTCCTGATGCAATTCTGCAGGATCTCCTTCGTAGGCAGGAAGCTCGGTTAGAGCAGCGTTTTCTGCCACCAGCATATTGCAGCCTTCCAAAAACATGTCCGGCGTATATAGCTCGCGGATCTGCTGCGAAAAGCTCTCCCATTCTCCTGGCTGAAAGAGCATGGCATAGAGTTCGGGCTGTTTATAGATGTCAAACATGGTGGTATTGGTGCCGAGGCTGATCCTGCCATCCACGGATGCACCAACATAAAGCACGACTTTCGGTCTGTTCATTTTGATCCTCCTGCTAGTCTTTGCTTAGCCACCAAAACTCAGTTTCCAAGAAGCTGTCAACCCCAAAATCCGCTTGAGAAGCCTCCGGGTGAAAGGCAGTGTCTTCCCGAGCCAAAAGAGAAAAACCTTGACATTTGCCTGAGTAATGAACTGTATGCATGAACTAAGCATTGTCTGCATGGACTTACTGAATTTGTTTTCTAACAAACAGTTATGCAGCAGTGTGCAAGAACGAGCCCAAAGCCTCTTACCATAGAAAAAGGAAGATAAATGCAGTTTATTCAAGCTTTGTTGCGCAAACAGGCAGTGCGACAATTCATCAAATACGTGATCGTGGGAACCATCGTCACCGGGATAGATATGATCTCGTTGCACCTGAGCTACCGCGTGCTGAGTATCCCAATCAAGCTTTCGGTGATCATCGGCTTTATGTGTGGCAATGTCTCCAGCTTTATCTTCAATAAATACTACACCTTCCGCAATTTCTCCCCTGCTATCATCCGGCAGTATGTCAAATACTTCGTCACCAGCATGACAGGCCTGCTCTGGACTTTGGGGCTCATGACTCTGTTTTATGAACACCTGGGGCTCTTCTCTGGCCTCACGGCATACAACTATCTCTTGTGCAAGATGATAGTGGCAGTGCTGGTGATGTTTTGGAACTTCACTATTATCCGGCACTGGACCCTGGCAGATTACAGCCTGCCGCATCTGCCGGAACTACCCCAAGCCAAACGCCAAACCGGAGTTTTCCTGAGTGTGGTGATCCCTGCCTTCAACGAAGCAGACCGTCTTCCGGATACCTTGCGCACTATCTTCTCCTGGCTGGGGACCAAGGACTTCAGCTATGAAGTGCTGGTTATCAATGATGGCAGCACGGACAGGATGCTGCAGGTTCTAAAGGATGAGTTTTCTCAGTCTCCCGGCTTTCAGGCCTGGTCACTACCTCAAAACATGGGAAAAGGTGCGGCCGTGCGCGAAGGGATGCTTTTGGCACATGGCGAATACAGACTCTTTATGGATGCCGATAATCAGATCCACATCGATGAACTGGAAGCTTTTCTGGCTCTGGCGGATGGGAGAAGGGTAATCATTGGCTCCAAGTATGCCGCTGCCAGTTCCCAGCGTGAAGAGATAGCAGCCTCCAGGGTCTTTGTCTCCCGGCTGGGCAATTGGGTGATCCGCCTGCTTTTTGGGCTGGAGCTTGCCGATACCCAGTGCGGCTTCAAACTCTTTCCGGCTCGAGTGGCGGAATCTGTGTTTCGTTTGCAACTTCTGGAACGCTTTGCCTTTGACGTGGAGATTCTCTGTCTGGCACAGCTCTTTAACGTGGAGATTCTGGAGCTGCCCATCAAGCTTTATCCCGCCTCCGAAAGCAGAGTAAGAACCCTGCGGGATAGCCTGAGCGTATTCAAAGACCTGGTTATCATCAAGCTGAATATCTGGCGCAGGCGTTATGGCATGCCGGATATGAAGCAAGCAGGCTCCGGCTTGCGCCCCACCAGAGCAGTATGAGCCCGGCACTGAAGATCCTAAACCTGGTATGCGCAGTGCTTCTGGTGGCTTCTGCAGTCCTTGTGTGGCAGACAAACCGGCAGACCCGGCTCTGTGCCGATGACTATCTCTATAGCCACAAGTTTGATCCCGGTTTTGCAGGGGAAGATCCCTCCGGAATTGACTATGAGAAGATTGATAGCTTCCCGGATTATGTGCAATCACTCTCCCGGCTCTATATGACCCTCACCGGAAGGATCGTTCCGCATGCCATATTGCAGGTGATTCTTCTGCTGCCCGGATGGGTCTTTGATCTGTTGAACACTCTGGCGCTCTTTGCTTTGACCTTTCTCTACACCACCTGGTTTACCGGAAGGAAACATCCGGCGCGGCTGGCTCTCTGGCTGCTGGTGACCATGCTCTGGTATCTCTCTATCACTTTGAGTAAAAGGAATTTCTACCTGCCTGCCTTCAGCATAAACTACCTCTGGACTCAAGTGATCCTCTTCCTCTTCCTGATTCCCCTGCGCAGATTGATTCAGGAAGAACGTCGCACAGGTGGAGTGGTGCAGGCAGCCATCCTGCTTTTCTGCGGCATAATCGTGGGGGCTACAAACGAGCCGGCGATTCCGGGAGTGCTGCTGGCATTGGGTCTTTGGGGCTTGCTTGCCTTTATCCGCTCTCCCAAAAGCCTGCCTATCTGGTATTACACTGCCACAGCAGGCCTGATGATGGGCTTCATCTTCATGTTTCTCGCACCGGGCAATAGCGGCAGAGCAGCCTATGAAAGCACCCATGCCGGAACGGGCGGAATTGGCTTTAACCTCAGCAATCTGGGAGCCATTCTGCGTGATCTCACTGCCTCAATTCCTGCCATCTGCCTGGGTCTATGGGGTATCTTTGGGCTCCGTAAGCAGGAGTTCAACTCTGGGTGGAAAAACTATCTCTTTCTCATTCTGGCTCTGGGCGGAACTCTCTTTGCGCTGTTCTTTGCACCGATCTATTCGAACCGGATGAGTATCCTTTATACCGGCTATATCTTGATTCTCGGTCTCAGTTTCTTTGCGGTAAGATGGGGTAAAAAGCCTCTTGTGCTATCCATCTGCCTGCTTTTGGCTCTGCTTCCCTTTGGCTACAGGTTGAGGAGCGATTACATCTGGGCACAGCGCTCGGAAGGAGAGTACCGGTTATTTTTGCACCAGATCAAAGCCTGTCCGCAAGACTCCTGTCTGGTGAATCCCAGAGCCTACAGCGAATCCCTCACCCGGGAGAACTGGGCAGAGGCCGTGGCCAGCTTTTACGGCAAGGACTATCTTGGTGTGAAATCCGCTTTCGCTGTAGAAAACCAGGCAATCTGGAAGAATGCCAGCTATCACCTGGAAGAAAGCAGCAATCTCGCTCTGCTTGCTCTGCGTTTTGTGAATCATGACCCCTTCACCAGAACTCTCTATGTGATTTTGGATAAGGATGGCCTTGGATTTTCGCCGGATGAGGCCAGAATAGCTGTCAAAACTGCGGATCTTCCACCTTTTGTGCAGTCCTGGGCTTGGAGCATCCCCAGCCAGGTGCTTTACAATCTTTTACCCTCTGTCATCATCCACAGACCTCAAGAGCTCTTTGTGAACGAGGATTATGTGGTCTATGCCATAGCTATGCCCATCGAGGATGGCAGGGACGACATCCTTGCCCTTGGCTTCAAAGTGCAAGGCAAAACGGTCGGCAGGCTATTCCTGAGCGATCTCGGGTTCCGTTGATGCTTCAGCGGGCTCCGATTCCCTCATCATCAGCGCCAGGGTGATCCAAAAGAGCAGACTGATCTGGAATTGCTGGATAAAGATATCGGTGAGGCAGGCAAACATCAGCGATAGCATCCCCGTCCACAAGCAGTAGGCCACGATATCTCCCTTGGGACGCACAGCCCGTTGGTAATAGCTGCGCAGGCTACGATAGATGATCGCCAGATAAGCCACAGTTCCAAACAAGCCAAATTCCACCAAAAGGTTCAGATACACATTGTGGGCATGCTGTGCATACAGTGCCGGCAGCGGAATCATGTTTTGATAGATCTCTTTCCAAGTGCTGAAACCTATCCCCGTGAAGAGATTGTTCCGGATGATACCAAGAGCCTTGTACCAGGCTATAAAGCGGATCAGCATGGACATATCGATCATGGAAACAGCCTCACCGCGGTTCAGCATGGCACTGGGTATCATCAAGGGAATCAGTGCGATAGCTACCAATCCCCAGGTGCGGATTTTGCGATACTTCAGGATCAAGAGCCCCATGCCAAAAACAACTGCCAGCATTGCCATCCGGGTATAGGTAAGAGCATCCCCAGAAAGATGATGACCGCTGTGCTAACCCAAAACACTTTACTGCGGGGTAACTGAGCTTTGAAAGCCAGAGCAATGCTAAAATAGAAAGCCAGAGTATAGAAACCATTGATGGTCATGGCATTGCTCCAGGTGGAGCCGATCCGCTCGGTGGGATTCCGCAGAGCTACATAGATGCCAAACAATCCCACTATCAGGGCTACCAGACTGATCATGCGCATCCAGGTATCCAAAGCCGGTTTATCCCGGCGGCTATTGCCGATCACCAGAAAACAGATCACCGGAACTACCACCGTAGCGGTGAAATACAGGCTGCCTTCCGGAGCGTAGGTCTTGCCCAGGGCAATCCCTCCAAAGATCAACAGAATCAGGAAACTGAAGGGATAAGATATCAGGATCTCCCGCTTACGGAGATGATACCTATCTGCCACAAAGACCAGCAGCAACAGCACCAGCGCAAAATAGAAAGCATATTGCAAAGGCATCAGGAAGATGAGGCTCACCAAAATCAACAGCCGGGGCAGACTGATACCTTTGAGCAGCATCCAGATCAGCCAGGCAGAAGCTGCCGCCAGCGCCATGATCACAAAGCTCAGGCTTGTGCTCTGCATGACGATTCCGAGACCCAGAGACAGCCCTGCCACCAGCAGGGAGATCAGGATCCAGAAGGCACTTTTTAAGAGCTCTCTATGCACAGCTTCCTCAGACCTGCGGTTGGCTTGGAGCGCTGAAGCTTTCTTTGATCAGAGCGATGAAGAGCGCCATAAACCCAGCCACAATCGTGCTCACCAGGCAGATGATCGCCCGGCGCGGTCTCACCCGCCTTCCAGCTTCCCGGGGATGATCCACTATCTCCAGGCGCGGCATGCTCTTCTGCTCCTCCATTACCGCATCTTCATAGTGGGGAAGCATATAGTTGTGAACTGTGTTCAACACACTGGCCTGCAGCTCCAGACGCGTCAACTGGGCAGAAAGCGAGGGGATTTGCTCCAGATCCAGGCGGAAAAGCGGAGTGTCTTCCCGGTGAGAACTCTCCAAGTCTTGAATCTGGCGGGTGGTTTCGGAGATTTGCCTCTCTAATCCTGCCACCAAAGGAGAGTCCTGAGCATAGCTTTCCCGCGCCAGCACCAGATCGATTTCCAGCTTCATTTTTTGCGCCAAAAGTCCGCTGTATTGCGAGATCAATTCCTGAGATTGCTGCTGTAGATCCACGGCTTTGTGCTCACTCTTGAAGCTGCTGATCGCCATCTGCAGAGAGTCCATCTCCGCTCGCACTTCAGTGATGCGCTGCTCCAGAAAGATCCTGTTGCGTTTGCCTTTTACCATGCTTTCATTTTGCAGATAATCGTCCAGACGGGCCAGATAATATGCCGCAATTCGCTGGGAGAGGGATTTGGATTTGGTCTCCACTCTCAGCGTGACCAAAAAGCTTTCCTCGTCGTAGCTGATCTTCACCATTTTGGATAGTTTCTTGATGGCAATATCCAGATTGACCAGTGAATCGGACTTGGCGAGCTTGAAATAGCGGATCAGATCAAAGTGACGGATCACATCTTCGGACATGGTTCTGGAACCAAGGATACTCAGAGAGATCATCACATCGTTTTGAGCGCTCTCTTGCATCAGATCGGTAACCAGGCTGCTTAGATCCGAATTTGCCAGGCTGAATTCCATTTTCTTATCGCTGAGAGCATAGAAAGTGGCTTCCGAACTCCAGATTTCCGGGGTAAGCAGGCTATAAATCACTGCAGCAATCGCCGTTATGGATACGATGGCCAAGATCAAACGCCGGTTTTTCAGGCCGCAGCGGATGATCTCGTGCAGATCCAGCTCTTTGGCAAGATTGGTCTCGTAATTCAATATATTCTTCCTGTTCAGACTGCTCTGCTATCTGTCACAGTCTTCTGTTTTATGTGCTTTGGAGCATTGACAGATCATGCAGCGATTTGTCAACCATATTCTGTTTGACGTGGTGACGGGGGGACGTGGGGACGTGGTGGCGTGGTGGCGTGGTGGCGTGGGGACGTGGGGACGAGATATTGGTCTGCCAATTCACCCCAAAGCCTTACTTCGTTCAGCTTCGGGGACCCCGAAATCTCCGAA
>JAZHDE010000064.1:0-6697 GCA_036584515.1 Candidatus Cloacimonadota bacterium
GCCGACCAGAAGCGGCAGCCGGATGTACCAGTTCCGGGCCCCGACAAGGCGCAGGCACTCCCACAAAGCGACAAGATGTCGCTTCCACTATGCGAAGCAGCGCAGCTCTAGTCCCTAATCCCTAATCACTGTTAAGCGACAGGATGTCGCTTCCACACTGTTCACTGATCACTGCTTAAACCGCTTCAGCAGATTGGCATTGGTGACTACAGTCACGGAGCTGGACGCCATTGCAATCTCCGCTATCACGGGATGCAGCACGCCAAATACTGCCAGAGGGATGGCGATCAGGTTGTAAAAGAACGCCCAGAAGAGGTTTTGCCGGATCTTGCGGAAGGTCGCTTTGGAGAGCCGGATAGCTCTGGGAAGGCTGCTTAAGTCACTGCGGGTGATGGTGATATCGGCGGCTTCTATGGCGATATCCGTGCCCTGGCCCATAGCGATGCCGATATCGGCTTGCTTGAGCGCCGGAGCGTCGTTGATCCCATCTCCCACCATAGCCACAGCCCCGTATTTGGCTTGAAGTTCCTTCACCGCTTCAGCTTTTTGAGAAGGCAGCACGTTCGCCAGCACCTCTTCAATCCCGCAGAGCCGGGCAATGGCGGTGGCAGTTTGCAGATTGTCTCCACTGATCATCACGCTGCGGATGCCGAGTTCTTTGAGGATTTGCACTGTCCCGGCAGCTTCCGGCTTCAGAGTATCCGCCAGATAAAAGATCGCCAGCAGGCGGGAATCATCTGCCAGCATCACTTTACTGCAGTGTTCCAGGCCATGGGGAGCCTGTTCCTGGCTTGCAGCTTTGATGCCCTGTTCCGCCAGGAATTCCGGATTCCCGATGATGTAGCTTTGGCCCGAGATCCTGCCGCCCAGTCCCTTGCCGCTATAGTTCTTGAAGTCTTGCACTTCGGAGCTGATCTGTCCCTTGCTCTGAGCCGCGGCAGCAATGGCCAGAGCCAGAGGATGCGAAGAGCGGGATTCCAGGGATAGAGCCAGGCGAAAAGCTTCTTCATCAGAGAGATCAAAGACTTGGCTGTGCAGCAGTTCCGGCTTACCTTGAGTGAGAGTGCCGGTCTTATCAAAGGCCACCACGCGGATGTCCTTCATGCGCTGCAACGCTTCTCCGCTGCGGATCAGAATGCCGTTGGTGGCTCCAATCCCGCTGCCCACCATCAGCGCGGTGGGAGTTGCCAGCCCCAATGCGCAGGGGCAGGCGATCACCAACACCGCAATGGACGCCATCAGAGCAGCAGCGATGCCTTCGGAAGGCAGGTTTAGAGGCAGCACTGCGCTGATCAGGGCAGAGACGCCGGCCATGTAATCCGGCAACAGGATCCAGGCAAGGAAGGTGAGCAGCGCCAGCACCAGAATGATCGGCACAAAGACGGCTGTGACCTTATCTGCCAGCACCTGAATGGGAACTTTGGAATGCTGAGCTTCCTGCACCAGACGGATCACCTGAGCCAAAAAGGTCTCACTGCCGATCTTGGTGGCTTTCACCTGCAGATAGCCATCCAGATTGATGGTGGCACCCAAGACGCTATCTCCGGGGCCGCGGCTCACGGGCAGGGATTCTCCGGTCGCCATGGCTTCATCCAGAGAGCTTTGTCCCGCCACAATCACGCCATCGGTGGGAATCTTCATGCCGGGCTTGACTACAAAGATATCTCCCTTTTGCAGCTTGTGGATGGGGATCTCCAGTTCTTTTCCCTCTTGCAGGATAATAGCGGTCTTGGCACCCAGATTGATGAGCTTGCGAATGGCTTCCGAGGCTTTGCCCCGGGCGCGGTATTCCAGATAGCGTCCGGTGAGGTGGAAAGCGAGAATCATGCTGGCAATTCCGGTGAAAGCATGACCATCCACTCCTTTTACAAAGTAGGATAGCGGCAGAACCAGAAGTGATGCCAAAGTGCCCAGGGCGATCAGGACGTCCATATTGGAAGAGCCGCTTTTTACTGATTTGAAAGCGGAGATATAGACGCTGCGTGCCGGGAACAGCATCAGCAGCACGGAGAGAGAAAACATGATCCAGAGATCGATGGTTTTGCCAAAGAGATGAGTGTGCCAAAACATGTGTGCCAGCATCAGAGCGGTGACAACGAGCGTGACCGCCCAGGTGATGAACATCCGCTTCTGCGCTTCTTTCATCTTGGCAATCTGCTCGTCTTCCGTGATGGTAGTTTCGCCCCGGATGCTAAAACCAAGGCTCTTCACGACCTTGTCCAGGTCCTGAGGACGCACTTTTTTATCGTCCAGCTCCAGGCTTGCTTCTTCCAGGGCAAGATTCACATGCGCCATGCTGATTCCGGGCATCTGACTCAAAGCTTTCTCGACCCGGGCACTGCAGGCAGCGCAGTGCATGCCGTCTATGCCGATATTTATCTGTTTCTTCATTGATTATTACCTCTAAAGAGAAGATAATGTGAGCTTTGAGGCTTGTCAAGTAGCTTAGCCTCCTCTAGGACGGCTTCCAGGTACGGCTAAGAGCTATTTTTTAGACGCAGACTCGTTTGTGGATAAGATTCCACAGTAAATCGTCCCAAAAAGAGGAAAAACGTCCCCCGTATATGGGTAAAGGGAGCTCTTTTCACCGCTCTGAACACCTGAGAAGCTTTATCTGAGAGGCTTTGAGCCAAATTCAAGCCCGGCCGGGATAGAGCTAAGACTTTGCTGATGAGCCCGATAAATCTCTTGACAGCAGTTCTGAATCCGGGTAGACATGTTTTCATTGGACAATGAGCTCCTGCGGCAAGGCCGGAGCCAAATAGAGTGAACAATTAACTATCCTTTGGGAGGATATATGTTTATCGAGAAGCGTCTTTACGCAGTCCTTTTTTTGTGCTTTATGTTGCTGCCCATTTTCCTGGCGGCACAATCGGCTTTGATGATCAATCCCAGTCCGCTGACTTTCCCGGATATCGAAGTAGGCAGCACAGGTAATTCAGCAGTTTACATATCCAAAGCCGATCCCTTCAACCCTGCACCTGTGGGAATCCAAAGCATCAGCGTGACGCCAGATGTATTTAGCTACAATTTCTCCCCCACTTTGCCCTACTATCTGGCTGAGGGTGAAACGGTTGAGATCCAGCTAAGCTGCAATCCCATGACCGAAGGACCTCACACCGGCTACCTGATTGTGACAGATCATCTGAGCAATATCACCCACGTCCCTCTTTCTGCCACGGCAACTGCTCCGGCACCTCTCACGCCGCCTCTGATAGTAAGCCCCACGATCTGGGATTTTGGAGCTGTGGCAGTGGGTGACTCTCTGGTGAAGGAATTCACCGTTACTCTCGAGGCTGGAGCGATGTTTGATGCCAATTCTGTGCAGTATTTCAGTACCTGGGGTAGCAATTTCTATGCTTATTCTTATTATGCTATGCCCTATCCCTTGGGTGATGGACGCAGCATGACCATCCGGGCGGTGTTCAGACCGGTTGCGGAAGGAGAACACAACGGCCAGCTCCTGATCGAAGCAGGAGACTTGGAAGTGTATGAGGTGGATTTAAGTGGCACCGGCACTGCAGCACCTGCAACGCCTAGCATCACGATCAGTCCGGGAGTGCTCAATCTATCTCTGACCGAAGGAAATTCACACATCACTCAATTGCTGATAGCCAATCGTGGTTCGCTGCCTTTTAACTATGTGATCGAAACAGACTCCCTGCAGGGCTGGATTTTCGTGGGTGAGAGCTATGATATCGAGGGCAAGAACATCACGGAATCCCTCAACCCCGGGGATTCCACCTATGTGAACGTTCGGGTCGGCACCAATGGTCTGGCTCCGGGAGAGTTTTATCACGACCAGATCCGGGTGCGTGCCACCGATACAAATGGAACTTCCTATGGCGCTTGCGATGTGTATTTGGAAGTGCGATACCTTCCCGTGAGAGCACAGTTTACGGTTAGCTCCACCACTCCGCATCTGGGCGATGAGGTGCAATTTACGGACCTTTCATACACCGATCCACTCAGTAGCACAGCGGTGATAAGCTGGAGCTGGGATCTGGATGGAGATGGCACTCCGGATAGCAACGTGCAAAATCCGCTGTATATCTATCCTGAGCCGGGGCTCTACAACGTTGGTCTGACGGTTTGGAATTCCACCGGTAGCGTGAACGAAGAGTATAAATCTGATTATATATTAGTCACCAATAATCCTCCGGCTGTCTCCACCGATATTGACTCTCTGAGTATTGCCGAGGATGGGTTTTATCAAGGCTGGTTCTGGGATTTCTTTACCGAGCCGGATGGGGACAACGTGACTTTCTCTGCCTATGGAGAGGAGAATCTATCCGTCCAAAGGCTGGACGACAACGTCTTTAGAGTGGTGCCTTTGGCAGATTGGTTTGGGGTCGAGACTCTTACCATGGTTGCCACCGATCAGTGGGGACTCACTACCACACATACGATCACTGTCACTGTCACACCGGTGAATGATCCGCCGGAATCCAAGCTCCCGGATATCTTCCACTTTGTAAAGAATTCCACTCTGCATCTGGATTTTGGCAGCTATCTGACAGATCTGGACAATCCCAATACGGAGCTTTCGATAAACATGATTCAAGTAGCTCCCTTCCAGCCTAACATCATGGTATCGTATGAACCTGGACATCCCGGAAACCTGCTGGCACACTATTCTGCCACGCCCGGATGGTGGGGCGGTCCTGCCTACTACAGGGTATCGATCAACGACCATATGGGCAGAGCTGTGACGGTGGATACGCTTCAGATAACCGTTTTGGAGCACTTTACGGTGCAGTTTGGTCCGGAGCTGCTCTCCTACAATCTGGCAGGGCAGATCATTCCCTTTGTGGATCTGACCCTGGGAAACCCGGATTGGTGGGAATGGGATTTTGATAACGACGGGATAGTCGATAGCCAGGAGCAGAATCCGGAGTGGTTCTATCCCTATTCCGGGCTTTACAGTGTGAAGCTGACCCTGGGTAATACCGAAGCGGGTGAGACTGCCTTCCTTCTGGTGCCAGATATGTTCGATATGATAGGCACAGCCGTTCCGCCCGATGCTCCTGCCCCGCCGGTGATGGATCCTCCCGGCTCACCTTACAATATCCAGGGAGATCTGGTCTTCCCGGATGGTGGAGAGATCACAGTTTTGCCGGATGTGACGGTGAATTTCCTCACGGAAGCACCGCAGAATCTGGATGGACAGCTCAATGCCAACGGCAGCATCTTCCAGCCCGGTGGCGGGATGAATAACTGGGGCGGACTGAGGTTTGGCCCCGGTTCCGGAGGAAGCCTTTTGAACTGCAGGTTCCTGGATTCCAATAGTCCTTTGGTGGTGGATGGCGGAAACCCCAGCCTGGAGAATCTGGAATTTAGCCCCTCGGATACCCTTGCACTGATCGATGGTGAAGGCCTGGTGGTGGAAGGTGGTTCTCCCGTGATCACCGGTTCCCTGATCCGTAACTATCGCACCGGGGTGAGACTATCCGGTGATGGGGGACGCAATACTCCCACACTTACCAATATCCGCGTGAGAAACAGCTCTGAGACCAACCGTACTGAGGGTGATGAGGTCACCGGCATCCTGATTGAAGGAGATTGTGATGCCATCCTCAGCGACGTGATTGTGAGCGATTATGATATTGGACTATTGCTGGATAATGATGAGCGCAGTGTGAGCACACCGACTCTCACCAATATCCGCGTGAGAAATAGCTCTGAGACCCAGCGGGGCCTACCCGTGGGCATCATGATCAGCGGATCTGTGGCAGCTCAATTTGAGGATGTGGAGATTGTGGGCGCTTCTTCCGGATTGATTTACGAAGGATCCGGAGATGCCAGCCGCACTACTCCCACGCTCACCAATATCCGCGTGCGGAGCAGCTCTGAGACTCAGCGCAGCTTTGATACCGGTATAGAGATCACAGATATGGCTGCCATCAATCTGAACAATGTGCAGGTGGATGATTATGCCATGGGCATCTCGATCAAAGCGGAAGACAGCCGTGCTGTCAGCACTCCGACCCTTACCAATATCCGCGTACGCAACAGCAGCGAGACTAATCGCACCGAAAGCACCGGCCTGACACTATCCGGAAACGTGATTGCCCGGGTGACAGATCTGGAAACGGATAACTGCACCGTGGGCATCCGCTATGAACACGCCGGAGATCCTGCCCGGGTGGTTTCTACGCCCACGCTCACCAATATCCGGGTGAGAAACAGCAGCGAAACAAACCGGAATCAACGCTGGGGCATCATTTTGGATTATCCAGGCAATCTGATGCTGGATGACGTCGAGCTCGATGATTGCACCGGGGCTTTGACGGTTATAAATTCTGAACGGGTTGTCAGTACCCCCACGCTCACCAATATCAGGGTGAGAAACAGCTCTGAGACCCAGCGCTTCCCAAACTATGGCATCATGCTGAATAGCGGCGTGCAGGGAGAACTCTCCGGTTGCACGGTGGAATCTTCTCTCAAGGGACTGGTGATAGTTCCGGGTAATCTCACCGAGATCGGTCCCAATTTCTTCAAGAATTGCGGAATCGGCATCAGTGCTTCCTATCCTGGTCTTCCCCGCAAGCTCAAGCTGCAATCCATGAAGCTGGAGCAGGACTTTGTGGTGCTGCATCAGGATTGGAGCTTCTCTGCCTTTGAGATTTTGGGCTCGCCGGATCTGAAACTGCAGCAAAATACCATCCTGGGCTATCAGAGCTTGGTGCAGGCAGTG
>JAZHDE010000065.1:0-6684 GCA_036584515.1 Candidatus Cloacimonadota bacterium
CCAATGCCTCTCAGCTGGGACCTGCCTTCCGCGAAGTACCTATCTCTGTGCAGGGAGAAGAGGATGGAGTATTCAACACTTCAGACCACATAATCTTCTACGGTACCAGCAGGAATGGCCTGAGTCAGAATGCCCAGGTGGGAGCAAATCACTTTTACAATCCCTACAGCCAGAATACCATCTATTGGCTCACCTTTGGCGGGAGTTTTGAGGGTAGTCCACTCAGGATACAAGCTCAACCCGCCTATGATAGTTTTGATGTGGAGACCAATACCTTCCAGGAAGATTTCCGTAGTGAAGATGATCGGCACAGGAGGGAGATCCACTCCTACAAGTGGTTTTCCAGCCGCCTTTTTGGCAACACCACAGCGGATTATCCTTACACTTTCACTTTACCAGATCTGGATCCCAGCCAAGACCAAACCCTCAGGTTTGAGATTATCCAGGAGGAAGTGAAGTCCTTAGTTACACACAGACTCTCGGTCAAGGTCAATGACACACAGCTTCAGAGTAGTAGCTCTACCACTCCCGATATCTTTACCTGGCCCAATGTGACTAACTACTTTTTTGAGAATACTTTCAAGGGCTTAGTGTCCGGAGACAACACAGTGACGCTCAGGCTGCACCGCTCCGGTACCTTGAATTATTACGTGGATTACTTCAGAATTCTTTATGCAAGGTTTATCAACAAAGGTATCGGGCAGTTCCGGATTCTTACATCGGATTCCCTGCGCCGCGTACGCTACAACATCGGCGGTGACAACATTAACCTCGAAGCCTTTATGGTTAACAGCCAGTATAATGTTGATATGATACCGGTTCAGGAAGGTTTCCTTATTGCACAAGGCATCACGGGAGCCAGAATACAGCTTTTAAAGAGCAATGAGTACTTCAGCCCAGTACTGGTGGAATCAGTGGTTCCTCATGATTTACTCACTGATCCCGCACCCTTGGACAATCTGATCATTGCACCCACCGAGTTTGTGGAAGCAGCTCAGAATCTGGCACAGATATATCAGGATGACTACGGCCTAAACACCCGGATAGTTGATCAACAGGATATCTTCAATCAATTCAATGGAGGTCATCCTGATCCTGCTGCTTTGCGCCAGTTCGTTCGCCACGTCTATTACAACTTCCCAGCCTCTGGAACGGGAGCGAGGCTTAGTTCGCTCACTCTGATTGGCTTGGGAACCATTGATTGGGTAAATACTTCCAACCTTTCAGGACCAAAAAACAAGCTGATAGTCTGGCAAAGACCCATCAGTCAGCTGTCATCAGCTTCAGATGACTGGTTTGGCATGATAACCCAAGATAACTACCCTGAACTGGCTATCGGCAGGTATCCAGTGAAAAACCTCTCTGAACTGAATACCATGATCGCCAACTTCCGGGATTACTCCCGAAACATTATTCCCGGCTGGTGGCGGAACTCAGCCGTGCTACTGGCAGATGACCTCTATAATGGTCCCAATACCTATTATGAGGACACTCATACCAAGCAGGTGCAACATGCAGCTTCACTCTTTTCTCCCAGCGTCTACACCGATAAGATCTTTGCCTGGAACTACCCTTATGACGAGTTTCAGAACAAACCGGGAGCCAGAGACCGTTTGGTGGCTTCGATCAACGATGGTAAGCTCGTTTGGATCTATATTGGACATGGTTCATATGACAACCTTGGCACAGAGGATTACTTCAATATGTCCACCGATATGGGACGGCTGTCCAACGGCAAAAAGATGCCCCTCTTCATAGCCATGTCCTGTAGCGTTTCCAATTTTGATTACTGGGGTTTTGAAAGCTTGGGCGAGAAACTGGTTCTGCGTCCTGAAAATGGAGCTATTGCCTCCTTGAGTGCCTCCAGAATATCATTTCCCATTCAGAATGCCTCGCTTCTTTATCTTCTGATTCCGCGCATGATAAACCAAAACTACTATCTGGGTCAAGCCATCATGGACGCCAAAATTGCATACACTGCGGACCCTTACAATGAATCTGTGTATGTGCTGTTGGGCGATCCTCATCTCAAAATAAACCCACCCAAGTTCAATGCCGGCATTTCTCCGTTCTTCCCGGAAGGAGACGATACTTACAATTCCAGGGAAACGGTAGAGTTCTCCGGATCCTTTTCCGCTGCACCATTAGTCTCAGGAACAGCTGAGATCATAGCCTATGATACTGATAATGAGTACAGTTTGGATAACGCTGCAGTCAGTGAAAAGGGTCAGCAGATCTTCCGGGGTAGCCTGAGTGTGGAAGACAACCAGTTTGAGGGTGCTTTCATCGTTCCGGATGATATCAGGTCAGGCAATACTGCTTCCATTGTCAGCTACATCTGGGATCCTGTTCAGAAGCAGGATTACAGCTCCTACTACTCCAGCATGAAGCTCAGTGATGAAGCGATGCCGGTGAGCAATATTTCTGCTCCAGCGATTGAGATATTCCTTTCCAGCCTGGATTTTAGACCAGGAGATACCGTGGAAGAAACTCCCCTTCTGATTGCCAGGATATCAGACGATAATGGCATCAACATCACAGGAAATGCCGGAAGAAACATCCTTTTGGTGATAGATGGTTCCTTGCAACCCATACCGGTTACGCAATACTTCAATTACGATACCGATTCACACACTACAGGAACACTGCAGTACCAGCTACCACAGCTCAGCGAAGGCCCTCACAGCATCCAGCTTATTGCCTTTGATAGCTTCAATCTTCCTGCCGTGACATCGGCGGATTTTCTGGTTAAGAAGATTGGAGACTTCAATCTGGAGCGGTTCCTAATCTACCCCAACCCCATGCAAAATCAAGCTTCCTTTACTTTCCTCCTCTCAGATAATGCCGATCTGGAGATCAGCATCTACACGATTCGGGGAAGAAGAATCCGAAAATACAATGCTATTGGCAGACAGGGATTCAACAGCATCGCTTGGGATGGTCGGGACGAAGCTGGTAACCGCTTGGCAAACAACACCTATTTTGTAAAGATCAAAGCCACCAATGCCGACGGCAAGAGAGTGGAGAAAACAGAAAGCATAGTGATTTACAACTAAAACTAAGGTATATATAATGCAAATCTACAACACCATGAGCCGCAAAAAGGAAGAATTCGTTCCGGTGGAAGCCGGAAAACTGAAGCTCTATGCTTGCGGGCCAACTGTCTATAACTACTTTCACATAGGGAATGCCAGGGCTTTCATCTTCTTCGATGTAGTCCGCAGATACTTCGAGTATCTGGGTTACGATGTGACCTACGTGCAAAACATAACAGATATTGACGATAAGATCATCACCCAATCCATCGATGAAAACAAGGATTTCAGCACGATTGCAGATAAGTACAGCAATGCCTTCCTGGAAGATTGCCAGCGTCTGGGCATCAAAACTCCTCATTATCAACCCCGGGCCACAGAGGTGATGGACGACATCATCCGCATCATAGACGCCCAGGTGAAGAGCGGTCATGCCTATGAATCCGGGGGAGACGTCTATTTTGATGCAGAATCTCTCCCAGCCTACGGAAGCCTTTCTGGGAAGAAGATTGAAGACCAGATGGCGGGTGCCCGGGTGGAAGAAAACAAACTCAAGCGCAATCCTGCAGATTTTACACTCTGGAAGAAAAGTAAACCGGGAGAGCCTTTCTGGCCCAGTCCCTGGGGCGAAGGCCGTCCGGGCTGGCACTCCGAGTGCGTGGTTATGAGCCAGAAGTATCTGGGCGAAACCTTTGATATCCATGGTGGCGGCATAGATTTGGTCTTTCCCCATCACGAAAATGAACTGGCCCAAGCCTTGGCCACCACGGGTAAGCCCCTGGCCAATTATTGGATGCACAATGGTTTCTTAAATATCGAAGGCGAAAAGATGTCCAAGAGCCTCAATAACTTCTTTACGGCCAGAGACATCCTGGAACAGCATAGTGCTGAGGCCATCCGTTTCTTCTTCCTCTCCAAACACTATCGCTCTCCTATAGACTTCAACCGCGAGATCATCGCCGAATCCGAGAGGGCTATCGGCAGTATCTATCAAACTCTGAAGACCTTGATCTCAGAATCAGCTAAAAGTCCGGAAGAGCTCATGAAAATCCAGGTTCAGAGTCCCGCCCTGCTGTCAGAGCTGGAAACCTTTAAGTCTGCTATGGATGACGATTTCAATACTGCCCGTGCCATTGCTGTGTTCTTTGATCTCAGCAGGCTAATCAAAAACAAGAACAATGATCTCAGCGAGAGGGAAGAGGCTGCAGCGCTCCTGCTACAATCCGGAACTGCACTGGGCTTTTTCGGAGACCTGAAGGCTTTGGAGGAAACCCCGATGCCGGATCTTTCGCGCCAACTGATAGAATTGATTATTGGCTATCGTGCCAATGCCAGAACAGACAAGAATTGGGCTCTCAGTGATCAGATCCGGGACGATCTTGCCGGACTCGGAATCGAACTGAAGGACTCCAAGGAAGGCTGCACCTGGACTATAAAAGGATAAACAAATGAACATGAAACCCAGCCACAAAAAATACGCTATCTACTTGCTTATAGTCATAGTTCTCTGCCTACTGGCAGTGTTGTTGCTGCAAGGGAAAGCCCGCCTCAAAGGCCCGGAAAGCATCGCTTTCGACATTACCAACAACCGTTTCCTGATCTCCAATACCAAGGGTAAAACCATTCTCAGCATGGATGAGGAAGGCAAGCTCAGCGTATTCTTCAAGGATGGATTGGTGGCTCCCAAGGGTATTGCAATCAGCCCACCCTACTTGTATATTGCAGATCAGAAACAGGTGATCACTGTGGATATCCCCACAGCCTCTATACTCACCACCTTGCCGATAGAAGGTGCCAAGAATCTGAACGACATAGCTCTGGACGATAAAGGCTTTCTATATGTGACCGATACAGAAGCAAATGCGGTATTCGTTGTAAACGTTCCGGAATCTTCTGTTCGCAAGCTCACCGATCCTAATCTGGAAGCTCCCAATGGGATCGCCTTCGATCGTCCCCGCAAACAAATGTTGATCGTTTCCACAATCGAGAAATCCCCGATTATGATGATCAATACAGAAACACTTGAGTTTGGGATCTTCACAAATTCTGTCTACAATCAGCTTGATGGTATTGCCATCGACGACAAAGGCAGAATCTACTTCGGCAGTTGGGATACCAATGCTATTTATTTGATTCCGCAGGAACAGAACCGTTTTGAAGTCTTTAAAAATGAGCTTCGTAGTCCGGCAGATTTCTACTATCATCAGCCCACGCAGGAGCTACTGGTTCCTCTCTGGGAAAAGAACCGCATAGAGCGTTTCAAACTTAATTAAATCAATCTGTAGCCGCAGCTTTTGGATCACTCTCCCGGAGTTGCGGCTTTACTTTGGGAACTATTCAAAAATGCAGAAAACTAAAATCAGTACCTTCTCGGTACTAAAGCACTTCAGCAGCCCAGATGCCTTTAATGCAGAGATTAGGGTATATCGCAGCAACTTGCCCATGTGCCCCAATCTACTGAATGTCAAAGCTCCGTTGTGGATCAACCTGCAAAAGCTGGAGGGAATCGCATACCTGAATCAGGCCGAAGGTTTTGACCCGGTAGCTCTGGCAAAACTTATTGCGTCTTTCCACCTGAACTTCATGGAAGATGAGCTTACTCTTTGCCACTGGGATAATTCTCCCGGCAACATCCTTGCCTGTGGCGAACGCTATTATCTGATAGATTTCGAAGAAAGCCGCTATGAGTATCCTGAGCATGATTTGAGTCACCTCATGTTATTCTGGTTGGAGGCTTTTGAAGAAACTGTGTTTCAGCAGAAGAAGAACGCTTTTTTAAAGGCTTATCAGACTCAAATTCCACTTTCAGAGGAGCGCTGGACAGAGGCTGTCAACAGCAGTCTTGAGCGCTTTATCCAGAGACGAAAGCAGCATAAGAAACGGTTAAGCCCCGTATTCAAAGAGCGTGATGTTGTGATTAAAGCCCTAAGCCTGTAACCACGGTTGGATTGTGACACGTTCCACGTGACAAGAGCTGCATTCGTCTTTCTATTTGAACATTTATTTGTGTCTATTAGTGGATTATGGATCAGGGCTATGTGATCAGTGTCACCTTCTTGCTGCCGATGCTCTTGCCATCCACTACCATGCTAAGGATGTAAATACCGTTGGAGCAGCGCTGGTTCCGGCTGTCTCTGCCGTCCCAGGTGAGCACTTGCTGGCGCGCTCCGGGATCAAGCTCTATGGCTCTCACTATCTGCCCTCTGAGGTTGTAGATCACAATCCGGGCAGTGGTGATAGCTTCCGCACCTCTCTCTCCCCTTACCGGGATATCTGCTCTGATATTGGTGAAGGCACTGAAGGGATTAGGATAAGCCGTCAGGCTGAACGCAAAAATAACAGGAAAAATAAGAGTAAGGGCACGATCTATCAACCGTACCCACATTCTCATTATGGCAAGAGCCTAAGAAAACCCATTTTTACATGGCCTTAAGACATCCTATCTTCTTTTGATACTATTTCACAAGCATCATTTTACTAACTTTGGTAACTCCACTTTGCTCAAGTCTGGCAAAGTACACACCTGAGGCCACAGAACGATTACTCTCATCTCTACCATTCCAGACCACACTGTGGTTTCCATACTCTAGAGACTCGTTCAGGAGTTCTTTAACCTTTTGGCCTCTGATGTTGTAAATTACAAGACTGA
>JAZHDE010000066.1:0-6590 GCA_036584515.1 Candidatus Cloacimonadota bacterium
AGTGTCTTATGCAAGGGATCGTGGCGTTTCTTCTTCCATCCGGAAACCAGGTCATAACCCTCCTCCAGCTTTTCCAAAAAGCGGGGTATCTCAATGGGATTATCCTGAAGATCGGCATCCAGAGTAAAAACCACTTCACCCTCTGCGGCCAGGAAACCCTGTTGCAGTGCGGCAGCTTTGCCAAAGTTTCTTCGGAATTGGATGATCTTGATACAGGGATCAGTTTCAGCCAATGCCCTCATAATCTCCGGACTGGAATCCCGGCTGCCGTCATCGATAAATATTATCTCATAACTGTGGGGGCTTACATTGGCAAGGATCTCAGCCGTGAGTTGTTTGAGAGATTCTGCCTCGTTCAAACTGGGGATTACAAAACTAATTAACACGAAAACCTCACTTGATGAACACTGATAAAAGGGACATCACAAAACCTGAGATTAAGGGAATTTTGACGTTATCGTCCACCGGGATATCACAGACTTCCGCCACAGTAGCCGCCAGAGCCCCAAAAAGCGCCATAGCAGGCCTGTCCCAGAAGAAGATGAGTCCGAAGCTGAATGTGGTCACAAAACACGCCAAGCTGCCTTCCAGAGACTTGCTCATGCCCAGAAACTTGCGTTTGCCCATGTTTATTCCCACCATCGCAGCGGCAGTATCTCCGATGGAGAGAAAAGCAATTGCACAAAAGGCGATCAGCGGATCAAAGAAGGCTATGCAGAGCATGCTGGAAAAGATCAGGTAGGTGGCACCAGTGAAGTCTTTCCACTCGTGCTTACGCAGAATCAGACCAAAGAGACGCATAAAGTTCTTTCGGAAGGATCTTTGCCGGAATCTGGAAAACTCCACGATCAGAGAAACGGAAAGCGCCAGTAGCAGCAGGATAAAGCCCAGAGTCTTCCGGTTACCCACCACATACCTGTAGCCAAAGGGAATCACGAGAGAGCTCAGGTGGATTGACTTTCTGATGGTTTCACTCAGCTTGAACAAAGCCATCCACTCCTACTCACGCCTCATAAAAATCCAGAATTCGGATCAGATTGGGTGATTTCCAGTTTATGATAAATTGGCAGTTCTTTTGCTCCCGCACCGGGACGCTGTTGTTATCCAGCATGAAGCGGGATTGAATATCCATGAGGCTACAGGGTGAAAGCAGCAAAACCGGCTCCGGATTCTGCATCCCCCAAGGTAGGAGTTGCTCCAGTTTCTGCCAGTTCTCTGCATTCAAATCCTCAAGCTTGAGAGATGCATCGATAAGACGTTTTTCCAGATCATCTTCGGAGACCTGATGCATCGAGAGGTAATCGTTAAAGCAATTCAGGAAGTCGTCATAATTCTCCGGTTTCATACTGAAGCCGGCTGCTTTGACGTGCCCGCCAAACTGGTTCAGGTAAGCTTTACAGTGAGTGAAGGCGGCTACCATATTGAATCCTTCACCGCAACGTCCTTCACAGACCAGGGCTCCATTGTGAAGCTTGAGCATGATGGCAGGTATTCCCAAGTTATTCACCACATAGGTAGCAGCGGTTCCCAGCAGGCTGTAAGAAATCATATCATCATCATCGTAATAAACAAAGGCCTGCCCGGAATATCCGCTCAGGAGGCGATCCATGAAGTTGAAGACCTTGTTCAGTTCCTGCTCCCAGCTATTCTTCTGACGTTCCAGTTCTTGAAAAAGATCTGCTTTGGCATCCGAAAGCTCCAGCATAAAACGGATGGCTGTGTGCTGTCCACCTTCCTCACGACCATTGGCAATCAAGCGGGAAGTGTTTTGGATAAAATTAAACACGGTCGTGGGAGAATCCACTCTGGGGTAATTTCGAAGCAGGAAATCTATCGTATTGTCACTGATCTTATCCCAGTGGTCGATCACATCCCGCACTAGAATGCGGTTAACCCCAGTCATGGGAACCTTGTCTGCCAGAGAGCCAACTGCCGTCCAGAAATAGGCAGAACGCGGAACTTCATGCTCCAGGGCCTTGCTCAGATAGCGGATCAGAAGCAGCACCACCCCCACTCCGGCCAGAGCTTTGTAGGGATACTCGCAATGCGCCAATTGGGGATTAAGTATGGCATAGGCAGGAGGTAACTGATCAGGTTGGATGAGGTGATGATCTGTAACCAGAACTTCGACCCCCAGTTTGTTCAGCGCTTTTACACCCTCGGCTGCACTGATGCCATTATCCACGGTTATCACCAGTTTATAGCCTCCGTGCCGCACAAACTCTACCAATGAAGCTTGGATGCCATGAGGCTCGATATTACGATTTGGTATGTAATACACATGCTTTTGATATCCGCACGAATTCAGGAATTGGTAAAGAATGTAGGTGCTAGTGATCCCATCCGGATCATCGTGACCAAAGATTACCAAAGGTTCGTTGTTGTATAAAGCTTCCTGCAGCCTTCCTGCTACTTCACGGATCCCAGCCAGCAAGGACTCATCCGGGAGATCATAGATAGTATTGCCTAGAAAATCTGATGTGTAGGCACGGTTTTCCAGGATTTGCTTAAGCAGGTCTGGTGCTTGAGATTCCGGTAAACGCCATCGGTTTACCATCCTTAGATCTCCTCTGCCAGAGGAATTTCCCGGGGAGCTTTGCGATCCGGAGCTTTGGTTAATATATCAAAGCCGGTCATCCCGAGCATCAGCATGAAAGAGCTATCCATCAAACCATTCTCAGTGAGATCACCCCTCCGGGTATATTGAAATCCCAGATCCAGCCGGTTGGCCAGGCGGGCAAGATTGAAACTGACACCCGTGCTGAGAGAAAGCTCGTTTATCTCGTTACCTTCGGCGCTTTTGAAACCAAGCTTACGCCAAGACAAGCCTGCACGCAGCGGAATCTTACCCAAGCCGGTCTCATATTCTTCTCTCACGGGTTCATAAGCAAGCCCCAGTCCCAACTTCAAGCTCTGAACTCCGTTACTGCGGATAGCAGTCCAATCTTCATAGACCATATCTGCAGCTATTTTGAGGGTTCTGGAGGGAAGAGCTGTAACCGAAGCGGAAAGCTGAGCAGGCAAGTCCTGTTCGTAATCCACAGGATCTTCCACCTCGTGGATGGATGTTCTCACCAGATCACCTTTCAGAGTGACAGGTAAAGTGTAGTAAGCTCCAAAGGCCAGCTTGGGAAGCCTGTAGATTGTGCCAAAAGTCGCTGTGGGATTCTTATACTTGCGGATAAGCTGCTCACGCACATCAAAGATACCGCTGCCACTTTCTTGAATAAAACTATGAGTCTCATGACCAAAATAGAAATTGCCGCTCAGGCCCAGGCTTAGATTACGCAGTTTGTAGCTATAGATCAGATCTGCACGATAGATATAGCGATCCATCTCTTGTTGCTCCGTGATAGATAAACCGGAAGCACTGTCTTCCCAGCTTGTTTCGTTACTCACCAGGCCAGAGGCAAAGGAATTGAACTGGAAGCCGAAACGGTGTTTCCGATAGGGAATGCTCATGCTGAAGTAAGGCAGATCGAGAGAGTTATCTGTGAAGCTCTGCTCCCCTTGAGCTGCCGTTTCACTCTTATACTGCGTCCAGCCCAGGATCAAACCCGTGGAAAACAAAGATAGATTGGAATCTGCCGAAAGAGCAGGATTGGCATAGCCATTGTTTACTCTGAAAACGTCACTGGAACCGGTCTCCCCCATTCCCATGCTGTAGATATCCCTGCCGTAAAACTGCACAGGATAGCCATCGTAGGCAAAGATGGAGTTACCGGCGGCAAGAGCTGCTGCCAGAGCAATCAGACATACTGTCAGAACTATTCTTTTCATTTCTTATGACCTGCTTTGTGATGTGCCGGTTTAACCGGATCAGGTGGGATCCTGAAGAACCGGTAGGCATTGTCAAAAGCTGCCTTTGCCACTTCTTCCGGGCTTATTTCCTTGACGGCAGCGATCTTTTCTGCTATCAAGGGCAAATAGAGGGGATTGTTCCTTTTTCCTCTGTGAGGATGAGGTGGGAGGTAAGGACAATCCGTTTCAATCATAAAACGATCCATGGGCACGATGCGCAATACATCGTCCATGTGAGCATTGGCATAGGTAATAGCACCGGTGAAACTCATCATCCAGCCGGCATCCAGCACTTGCTGGGCAAAGATGATATCCCCGGAAAAACAATGGAATACGGCTTCTTTGACCTCTTCCTGCTTCAGGATTTTGTAACACTCCTGATGTGCTTCCCGATCGTGGATCACCACGGGGAGTTCATATTCCACAGCCAGATGAGCTTGATTGGCAAAGACTTCGCGTTGAACCGTATAGGGCGATAGATTGCGGAAGAAATCCAGACCGATCTCTCCGATGGCGACCACCTTCTTCTCTCGCGCCAAGCGTTTGATAAGCTCAGCATCGAAATCTGTGGCATCATGAGGATGAAAACCAACCGTGGCAAAAATATGCAGATGCTTCTTGGCCAGTTCCAACGAGCTAATCGAGGTTTCTTTATTGAAACCAATGTTCACAATGTACTCAATTCCGTGGCTAAAGCATTTATTTATCAAGGATTCCCGGTCTGCATCAAAATCGGGCAAATCCAGATGAGCGTGCGTTTCAAAGAGCTTCATTTACTGTCTGTAACCCCTAATTCTTATTTGGATCAAGGAATAACAAGTGCTTCATTCTTGTCAATAAGCTTCTTTGGCTCCTATCCATCTCCCGGGTTTTCAATCGTCGTCTTCTTCAAAATCTTCGGGGAAGCGATCTTCATCCTCGGAGGGATTGTAAACGAAACCGTGAGAACCGGCTTTGACCAAATTCTTCATTTTATCTGCAAAAATCTCTACTGTATCTATGAAGTCTATGGTATTCAAGCCTCCGCTGGGCTCGCAAGTTCCATCCTGAATCCCCAGTAGAATCTCTTTACGCAGATTAAAATGCTGTTCATTGATCCGACCCTCTATCTCTATGATTTTAAAGACGTAATCCACTTTGAGCAATTCCATATACTCGATCGAAAGATCCAGCATATACATCATCTTGCCCTGCAGATCGGAAACCATGCGCTCCAAGTTCTCCGAGAGCGCGGTTCTTTGCCCCAGGATCTGTGTATTCAGGATGTTATTGAGCTCCAGGGCATAATCACCCAGCTTTTCAATATCGTTGACGGTATGCAACAGCGAGGGAATCTTTCTGATCACATTGTCCGAATTGCAGCGTTCATTCAAGGAAACCAGATAAAGAGTGATCTCTTTCTGCAAGGAATCTATAGCACTCTCGATCACTGGGACCTTGGCCTGTTTACGATAGTTCTTTTCGTTGTAGGCCTCGTAAGATAGGATCACAGCTCTTCGGACCAGCCTCAGCATCTCACGCATCTCTTTGAGAGATTGATCCACAGCCAGCTCAGAATCCCCCAAAAGACGGTAATCCAAGTGTTTGGGTTCTCCCAAGGAAAGAGTGTCCTCTTTACTCTTGGGGATGGCTTTGGTGGCCAAGTGTGCCAGTAGCCCCGCCATCGGCAGGAAGATGATAGTATTCAACACATTGAAGAAGGTGTGAGAATTAGCTACGTGGCGCGCCATATTCTCTCCCAGATAGACATTTCCGGGAGTGATATAATTGATGAAAACCTTATAAATCCCCAAGTATGTCAGAGTGGCAAAAACAACGCTACCCAGAACATTGAATACTGTATGTACGAAAGCGACACGTTTAGCGGTGTAGTTCGCCCCCATCCCTGCCAACCAGGCCGTGATGGTGGTGCCGATATTATCGCCAAAGACCAGATAAAGAGCACCTTCGTAGGTAATCAAACCGTTGGTAGCCAGAACCATGGTGATACCTATCGAGGCCGATGAGCTTTGGATGATCATAGTAAAGAGCATACCGGTCAGAATACCCAAGAAGGGGTTTCCAGCCACATTGGTCATTAGATCGCGTGCCATTTGTGAATTCTTGAGAGGCTCCACTGCAGAGGACATTACATTCAAGCCGATAAAGAGGAGACCAAAACCAAGTACTATCCCACTCCATTTTTCCATTGCCCGGCTCTTTTTGAGGAAGAGCAGCACCACGCCTACAATGATTATGGCATAAGCAAATTTGCCGATGTTAAAAGCCAGAAGCTGTGCAGTGATCGTGGTACCGATATTGGCTCCCATCACAACCCCAACCGCCTGTTGCAAGCTCATGATTCCGGCATTGACCAAGCCGATCAGCATCACGGTTGTGGCCGAACTGCTCTGGATCAGGCTGGTTACTCCCAAGCCCACCAGAACGCCTTTCCAAGGTCTATCTGTGATTAATTTCAGAATACGCCGCATTTCTGCTCCGGCCACAGCCTGCAGATTATCGGACATCTTGGTCATACCAAAAAGAAACAGTGCCAAGCCACCGAAGAAATTGATAAATCCCATGATATTCATCAGATACAAAGTTCCCCTTTTTCTGAACTAAACTTAAGACAAGATTCTGAGTCTATCAATTGGGTCAAGAAAAACAAACAAATTAGTGATCAGTGATAAGAAAGCAACAAGTGACCAGTGACAAGTGACAGGACCGGCAG
Source organism: Candidatus Cloacimonadota bacterium (assembly GCA_036584515.1). GTDB lineage: Bacteria > Cloacimonadota > Cloacimonadia > Cloacimonadales > Cloacimonadaceae > PHBP01. The sequence continues at coordinate 6,515 of JAZHDE010000066.1, forward strand.
GTGCGGAGCTGAGAGACTGCGGCTCTTTTCACTGTTCACTGCTTACTGATTCCTCCCGGAGTCTTCGCCGTGTCTT
>JAZHDE010000067.1:0-6578 GCA_036584515.1 Candidatus Cloacimonadota bacterium
CGATGATGAGCTCCAGAAGCTGCACAAAGGCTGCAATCACGATGATGAAGACGATGTATTGCAGATACTCAATCTGGAAGGGCACCAGTAGATAGTGATAGGCAAGCCAGTTCAAACCGGCTGTTACCGTGAGCACGAAGATCACTGCAACACCCAATCCGAAAGAGGATTCCACTTCTCTGGATACAGAGAGGAAGGAACACATACCCAGGAAATTGGTTAGCAGGATATTGGAGGTAAAGATCGCTGCCCAGAATAATACAAATGCTGATATATCCATAACTTATGCCTTCACCTTGTAATAACGGTTGTTGATGATCCAAATAAAGAGAGCCAATATAAAGAAAGCACTGGGAGCCATCACCATGATGGACCAGCGTATCCACCAATCGCCCAGAATTTGGATGCCAAAGAGTGAACCAAAGCCAAAGAGTTCACGGATGGCAGCAATGGCGAGCAGCACCAGAGTGTAGCCCAGACCGCTCCCGATGCCATCGATGAATGAATCTACAGGATTGTTCTGAGCCGCAAAAGCCTCTGCCCTACCCATCAGGATGCAATTTGTAATGATCAAGCCCACATAGGGTCCAAGCTGCTTGGAGATATCTGGCAGGTTGGCCTGAAGGAAGACGTCCACTATGATCACATAGGCTGCGATAATCAGCGTTTGCACCATCATTCTCACGCTGCGGGGAGTGTGAGCCCTGAGAGCTGAGATGGTGAAGTTTGCCAGAGCCAAAGAGAAGGTGACGCCCAAGCCCATGATCAGGCTGTTGAGCATCAGATTGGTGACTGCAAGGGAGGAACAGATCCCCAGGATCTGCTTCCAGACAGAGTTTTCCCTGAAGGCGGAATTGATAAAGATATCTTTCTTGGTCATGCTTTACTCCTTGCTCTCAGAGTAGAGTAGTTTCAATTCATCTGCCAGCATCTTGAGCACGCTGTTGCTGGTGATAGTGGCACCCGTGACCTGACGAATCTGCTCCGGAGCCAGCTCCTCCTGTCCTTCCGGAACCAGAGTGTAGCTTTGAGGCTCGCCTGAGACAACGGCAGCTTTGCCTCTGAATTGCTCTTTAAAGAAAGGTTCTGTGATGCGTGAGCCCAGCCCGGGAGTTTCCATCTGAGCATAAACAGCATATTCGATAATGGACTGGAACTCTGTGTCTGTGGCCACCATTGCAGCCATCGAGCCCCAGAGTCCTTTGCCTTTGATATCAAAGAGATAGGCGATGGGCTTGTCCTGATAGACCAATTGAAAAGCCTTGCGTGAGTAGCCATCAAGCGGTTTGATATATTGTTCGATGGTCTCGTCCCGCTGCTTAATGAGCTTAGCTTTGTCTATCCCTGTGGAATCTGCCAGAGTTCCACTGAGCAGTTCGACCAGCAGTTGGTTATACTCACTCACTTTGTTTGCTTCGATCTTTGCCATAGAGTTTCGGTAGAAAACAGCCAGCACGCCCACAAAGATGATAGTGATGACCAGCATAAAGATCACAGGATAAGCAGTAGTCTCGGAGAAGGGTTTCTTCATGCTTTCTTCTCCTTGGGCAGATACTTATCAAGGGCGTATTCAATGATGGGCATCAAGGCATTGGTGAGCAGCAGGGCAAACATGAAGCCTTCCGCAAAGAGAGAGAACTTCCTGATATAGACCGTGAGGAATCCTATCAGAAGGCTGTAGATCCAGATGCCATACTTGCCTTTGGCTTGGGAGACAGGATCTGTAGTCATATAAACTATACCAAAGATGGCTCCGCCAGTGAGCAAAAGGAATAGAGGGTTCTCTTTGGGGTAAAAAATTAAGTTGAATACCAGGATGGAGAGAGTGGTGCCCAAGATGGGCTGCCACTTGGCTGTTTTGGTGATGATCAGATAGATGGCTGCCAGGATGATCAGCAGTGCCGAGCTTTCTCCCAGAGAGCCGGGAATAAAGCCCAATAATGCATCCATAAGATTGTAGCTGATGGGTTGATTCAGCCTGTATTGCCCCAAGATCGTGGCAGATGTCATCATCCCTTCAGGAGCCGTCCAATGCAGGAAACCTCCTGGAAACTGGTGCAAGGCAAAGGGTTTCACCCAGCTCACCGTCATCTGCTGAGGGAAAGAAACATAGACGAAGGTGCGTCCCAGAATGGCAGGATTGAAGGGATTGGTGCCGAATCCGCCAAAGACCATCTTACCAAAGGCAATTGAGATTATAGCTGCCACGGCTGAGATCCACAGGGGAAGCGTGGGTGGCAGAGTCATTGCAACCAGCGTGCCAGTCACAAAGCATGCCATGGAGACCTTTCCGCCCTTCTTTTTGTAAACAAACAAATACTCGGTGAAGTATGCCGCGATGTTGGCAACCAGGACAATAGCCAATGCCTTCCAGCCAAAGAGGTAGACAGCAAAAATCAGGCTGGGAACAAGGGCATAGAGCACCCGGTTCATCATGGGTTGCTTTAGCACTTTCTCAAACATTAATCAATTCTCTCCTTGAAAAGATCAGGGTTTATTGTAATAAGATAATCATAGCTTGTGGGGAAAGCATTCCTTTCTTCAGTTCTCGAAGCCTTGGTAGCAATCCACAAAGCCTAACCAGTCCGCTTTGAGATCATGAGGCAGGAAAACTTCCATCTCGTCTTCCACACCTGTGCTGCTGTGGGTTCCCAGATTATCAATGGAATCAAACAGGTAGGCAAAGAACTGGAAGTCCTTTTTGGGCAGCCTGAGCTTGTAGCACAGGCTTGTGGAGTTGATGGCTTCTTCGCTCAACAGTTCCAGATGCATCAGTCTGGAAACTCCTCAAAGAGCAGAGGCTCGTCATAGGTAACTTGAGGTTCAGGACCTCTGCTGAGAAAGAGTCGAACACTGCTTTCCTTGAGCACTTTGGAGCCTTGTAAGGGTGAAGTTCGGAGCACGGAATTCACAGGATGACTATCAGAATAGAGTGAGTCTGCGATCACGGCTTTGAGAGATCTGTTTCTAAGCTGCACATAAGCCTGCTGGTAAAGCTGGCCAATGACGTTTGGCACAGTTACCTGCCTGGAGCCGCGACTGAGCACCAGATAGACTGCATGATCGTGCTTGAGCATATCTCCTGGAGAGGGTTGTTGTTCCAGCACGTATTCCACTTTGGCGTCTTCAGACCAGACGGAATCCCGCACCACGACGTGGAGCCGTCTTTCATGCAAGAGGCGTTTGGCTTGCGAAAGATTCATGCCTGTCACATTGGGTACTTCCACTCTGCCCGGTCTGCCCAGAAGTAGAGGATAGATGATCTGGGAAGAGATGAAGGCCACGATAATGATGATCCCCAGTCCAATGCCCAGAGTATAAATGATTCTTTTTTTCTGATCGCTTTTCATAACAACTCGCTTAGGCCTTGATCAGCTTGGCTGCAAAGGCTCCGTCCATGTGATGCTTGAAGGGAATGGTCTTCAGGAAAGCTTCCTGAGTAAACTGCTCGGGAATGTACTTGGAGGCAGTGTCGAGCCTGAAGGCAGGGTTTCTTCTGAGGAAGCGTTCAATCTGTTGTTCGTTTTCCAGAGGGTTCATGGTGCAGGTGGAATAGACCAGCACTCCCCCACTCTTCACAAAGTTGGCAGCGTGATCCAGAGCTTTCTCTTGGAGCTTAACCAATTCTGCAATGTCCTGATGAACTTGCCAGCGGAGATCAGCCTTTCTGCCCAGGACTCCCCATCCTGAACAGGGAGCATCTACCAATACTCTATGGTAAGCAGGGGCTACAGGGCCGTAGGTGAAGGCATCCGCCACAACTTGTGTAATGTTGGTCAATTGCAATCTGGCAGCAGCTTGCTTCAAGAGTTTCATCTTGTTGGGTATCTTATCCACAGCCACCACTTCGCCAGTGTTTGCCATCTTCTCTGCAATGAAAGTGCATTTCCCGCCCGGAGCGGCAAAGAGATCCAGGATACTCTCTTCAGGTTTGGGATCAAGCAGCTCGATAATCATGGCAGCAGAGCTATCCTGCACTGAGAAGTAACCTTCCGAGAAGGCAACGTCATTGAGGATGCGTTCCGCTTGTTTGCTGACAAAGAGCAGTGGACTGGCAAGAGATTGCTGAAGCTGAACCTCACGTTTGGCAAAGTAGTGCAGCAGCTTTTCAGGACTGGTGGCAGTGGTGTTTACTCTGATATGAAGCTGAGGATTCTCATTGAAGAAGATCGCCATATACTCCGTATCCTCTTCGCCCCAATACTCTATCCACTTTGAGATTAATTGAGGAGGATAGGAATGCTCATAGGCAATCTTTTCTGGATTAGTCTCGGGATACTTGATCTCTGGGTTTCGCTGATAGCTTCGCAGTACTGCATTGACAAAGTCGCCCACCGAATCTCCCAGGAGGCTCTTAGCAAGGCTGACTGTCTCATTGAGGGCTGCATGATCCGGAATACTATCCAGATAGATCAATTGATAAAGCCCCAAGTATAGCATGGTCTTGATCTTGAGATCCGTGGCTGCCCATTTCTTGGAATCCGTGTAGTGAGTGAGTATGTAGTCCAGCTTGAGATGCAGCTTGATGACTCCCTTCACTGTGGTGTAAAAGAGAGCCAGAGATTCCTCGGAATTCTTCAGCTTCTTGGCTTTCTGTTGCAGCAGAGTATCTGAGAAATCATGGTCTTTGAGCACCTTGAGGATGGTGGAATAGGCTTCCTGGCGAAAGTTCATTTTGACCTCTGATACAGTCTTTTGATGGTTTCCTTGATAGTTTGTTCTATCGATAGATCCCTTTCTTCCGCTTTCAAGAGGCTTAGTTCCCTGCGGATGTCTTTGGGGTTAAAGCCCAGGGCAATCAGGGCAGATTCCACTTCCAGGCTATCTTTGTCCATGGTTCTCTTATCTGCTTCGTCCATACTGTCAACAAGGTCTGTCACCTTGTCTTTAAGCTCCACAATGAGCCTCTGAGCACTTTTCTTGCCCAGACCTGGAACCTTGGTAAGGATGTGTTCCTCTCCATTGCGGATGGAGCGTACAAAGCTGGAAAGGCTAAGGGTGGAGATCACCGAGATGGCTATCTTGGGGCCAATCCCTGAAACAGAGGTGAGCTTCAAAAAGAGTTCCTTCTCTGCCAAGCTGGAAAAGCCATAGAGCTTCACCTGATCCTGAGAGAATTGCAGCAGACTGTAGAGCACGCACTTCTCTCCCAAAAGAGGAAGCTTCTCATAGGTGGAAAGAGCTATATTGAGTTCCCAGGCAATGCCGAAGGATTCAATGACTGCTGTGACTGGCGACTTTGCCACCAAAATACCTGTTATATAATGAATCATTGGCTGAATCTCAAACGGTTGAAGTGACAATAAGCCACAGCCAGAGCATCGTAGGCATCATCTTTGAGCTCTTTATTGCTGAGCTTGAAGATGGAACTAACCATGAACCTCACCTGTTGCTTGCTGGCATTTCCATTACCCACCACAGCTTTCTTGATCTCTCTGGGGCTGTATTCTGCAATGGGAATCCCACCTTGAGCCAGCGTCAGAAGCAAAACGCCCCTGGCATGACCCAGCGTGAAGATGCTCTGGACATGCTTGTTGAAGAACATTGTCTCCATCGCTGCCAGATCTGGCTTGTGTTCTTTGATCACATCCGTTAGGCGGTCGTAGAGAATACAAAGCCTGTCTGAGAGAATGGGAGTCTTGCTCACATCGATCAGATCGCAGCCTGCAGCCACAACCTTGCGACCTTCATACTGCAGCAAACCGTAGCCACAAAAGCGGCTACCTGGGTCGATCCCAAGAATCAGCACTATTCTTTGTTGAGCTGTTCCAGTACTTCGTCGGAAATATCAAAGTTGGCATAGACTTTCTGGACGTCATCCAGGTCTTCCAACATTTCGATCAACCTTAAGAGCTTGGGAGCCACTTCGTCTGCATTGACAGTGGTTTTGGGAATTCTGGTGAGTTCAGCACCTTCAACTGGAAAGCCCAGAGCTTCGACAGCACTGAGGACAATGTGAAAGTCTGCAGCTTCGGTGTAGATATCAAAGTAGTCTTCATCCAGTTCTACGTCCGAGGCACCTGCTTCCAAGGCTTGCATCATGAACTCATCTTCATCCAGTCCTGTGGCGGGAACTCTGAAGTATCCCTTCTGTTCAAAGTTCCAGGACACGGCTCCGTTTTCTGCCATGTTTCCGCCGTATTTGGACAGCGTGTGACGCAGCTCAGCCACAGTGCGGTTGCGATTATCTGTCATCACGTCAATCACGATGCCAACTCCATTGTGTCCATAGCCTTCATAGGTAAGCTCTTCATAGCTGGCGCCTTCAATCTCGCCTGTGCCGCGTTTGATCGCCCGTTCGATATTATCTTTGGGCATGTTCTCGGCCTTGGCACTGTTAATGGCAGTTCTCAGTCTGGGATTGGTCTCAGTATCTCCACCACCATTCTTGGCAGCAAGGATGATCTCTTTCACCAGACGGGTATATATGCGACCACGTTTGGCATCAGTCGCAGCTTTTTTGTGCTTAATCGTACTCCACTTGCCCCGGGAAGAGCGCCCCGACGAAATCACCCGCACCGGTCCGGGCTATCTCGAACTCATGCGCCGGGCCGACATGCTGCGCACCTTTGCCGTGG
>JAZHDE010000068.1:0-6501 GCA_036584515.1 Candidatus Cloacimonadota bacterium
CTCTATCTGGAGAACATGGCACTCCATTCCCTAGCTCTCCAAAAAAAAAGTCTTGACCGATACTGGGCTATTTGGCAAAATGGACAAATACCAAGTAAGCAAGAGGTAAACGATGCCCAATAGCGAAAGATACACCTATATGGCGGGAGTGATGAAAGCGCTCGCTCATCCCACCCGGCTCTTCATAGTGGATCAATTGGAGAGTCAAGCCCGAAACGTGAGCGAACTCACCGAGATGGTCGGGATAGATATCTCCACAATCTCCCGGCACCTGGCTATCTTGAAACAAGCCGGGATCATCGCTTCAGAGAAGAAGAACAACCAGGTGATCTACAGCCTGCTCTGTCCCTGCGTGCTCGATATGTATAAGTGTGTGATCCAGATTAAGGAGAGACAATCGTGAGAATCAATCTGAAAGAGCTGAAAGTTCTGGGGATTATGCTGGCAATCTTCTTGGCCGCCTACTTCATTCCCTTCGAATCGGAGCGGTTCCGAGGTGGAGTGCTGGAAGCTTTTTACATGCTGCAGGATTATGCCCGGCTGCATGTGCTGCTCTGCCTGGTTCCGGCTCTCTTTATTGCCGGAGGTGTGAGCGTTTTCATCAGCAGTGCGAGCGTGATGAAGTATCTAGGGCCCTCTGCCAAGAAGGCTGTGGCCTATGGCGTGGCATCGGTCTCCGGAGCAATCCTGGCCGTATGTTCCTGCACCATTCTTCCCCTCTTCAGCGGTATCTACAAGCGCGGCGCGGGCTTGGGTCCTGCTATTGCTTTTCTCTATTCCGGACCTGCCATAAACATCCTGGCAATCGTGATGACTGCCAGAATCCTGGGACTACAGATAGGAATTGCCCGGGCTGTGGGTGCGGTTGTCTTTAGCATTATCATTGGAATCCTGATGCATCTTATCTTCCGAAGAGAGGAAGGCGAGAGGCAAAAAAAGGTCGCAGGCTTTGAGGGAGGAGAAGAGACACGTCCGCTCTGGCAGACCACGATAAATTTTGCTCTGATGATCTTGATCCTGATCTTCCTGAATTGGGCCAAGCCCAATAGCGCAACATCCAATGGATTCATGGTCTGGGCTTATAGCTACAAGTGGATCATCTCAGCAGTTATTGCCTTTCTACTGGGCCTGAGCCTGAATCTATTCTATGGTTTCCACACGTTTAAGGTTTTGATCATCACGATTGGTGTAGTGATCACTGGTCTGCTATTTCCTCTGCAGCCCCTGATTCCCTTTGTGACCGGAATCTCACTCTTGAGTCTCTTCCTGGCTCTGGAAAAGGGAGAGCTGAGAGAATGGCTGGGCTCGACCTGGGATTTTGCCAAGCTCATCATTCCCTTGCTCTTTTTGGGCGTGATGATCGCCGGAGCTATCTTGGGACGTCCGGGCTTTGAGGCTTGGATGCCATCGGTCTGGGTGGAACGTGCTGTGGGCGGAAACTCACTGCTGGCAAACTTCTTTGCCTCAATTGCCGGAGCTTTTATGTATTTTGCCACTCTCACAGAAGTGCCCATCCTGCAGGGACTCTTGGGCAGCGGAATGGGAAAGGGACCGGCCTTGGCGTTGCTGCTTTCCGGCCCGGCTCTTTCGCTTCCCAGCATGTTGGTGATAAACTCTGTGCTAGGCCTCAAAAAGACTGCCGCTTTCGTGAGTTTGGTGGTGCTGATGTCCACTATCACAGGCTTGATCTTTGGAACATTTTTCTAGATGATAATGGAGCTCTTCAGCCTTCTCAGCATGGCTCTCACAGCCAACCCTGGGCTAGCACTGCTGGCAGCCTTTGTCTGGGGAGTGTTGAGTATCCTGCTGAGTCCCTGTCACTTGGCAAGCATTCCCTTGATCATCGGCTTTCTGAATGGTCAGGGAGGAGTGACAACCGGCAAGGCGTTTCGTCTGTCTTCGCTCTTCACCTTGGGAATTCTACTTATGATGGCTCTGATCGGGCTCGTGACCAGCCTACTGGGACGCTTGATGGGTGATCTGGGTTCCTGGGTGGAGCCTGTGATGGGGGCAGTCTTCATTTTGGTAGCATTCTTTATCTCTGATCAGATCAGGCTACCTTCTCTGGTCTCAGGCCTGGGCGCCAAAGGGAGAGGTAGTTGGGCAGCTCTGAGCTTGGGATTCCTGATGGGGATTGCCTTGGGACCCTGTTCTTTTGCCTTTATGGCGCCAATTCTGGGTCTTGCCTTCGGAGCCGCCGGGACGCGTCTGGCCTTTGCTTTGACCCTTTTGGGAGCCTATATTGTGGGTCACTGTCTGGTGATCATACTGGCGGGAACTTTTGCTGGAAGAGTGCAGGAGTATTTGAATTGGAGCAGCATATCCAAGGGTACAAAGATACTTAGGTATGTTTGTGCAGCTTTGGTTCTGGCTGCAGGTATATATTTAATCCTCAAGTAAATAAAACATAGGAGTTGGAAGATGATTATCAAGATTTTGGGCACTGGATGCCCCAAATGCAAGAAATTGGAAGAGAACGCCCGGGCAGCCGCGGCTGAACTGGGTATTGAAGCGAGCTTTGAGAAAGTTACCGATCTGGATAAGATCATGGACTATGGGGTGATGATGACCCCCGGGCTGGTGATCGATGAGAAAGTGGTCTCCGCTGGCAAGCTGCTTTCAAGCTCGGATGTCAAAGCCTTGATGCAAAAAGGAGTCTGAGATGTCTGAGAATACATGCTCTTGTAGCTGTGGAACAGATTGTGGGGATCAAAGCTGTGTATCGAATGCAGCTCCCTCCAGTGTCTATGCCTGTGCTGGTGCCAGCAACGTGGGGATAATCAGCTTGGAGCTTGCCAAGACCCTGCACAAAGCCGGTAAGTATAAGATGGGCTGTTCTGTCTGTGTGGCCGTCGGAGATTGTGGTTGCGGCAGCGAGTTCGACGAATCCAGCCCTCGTGACCTGCTGATTGATGGTTGTAAAGTTGGCTGTCTGAAAAAGATCTTCGATAAGCTGGGTAAAACCCATTACAATCATGTAGTTGTGACTCAACTGGGTGTGAAGAAGCAGCCCACCTTTGACTTTGCAGAGGGCTTATTGGAGGAAATCATGGATAATCTGGCGAAGAAGGGATTATGAGGTATCGTTTACTACTGGTTGTCTTGATGTTGATTGCTCTGGTAGCATGCAGAGCTAATAGTGATAAATCGGGGATTGAGCAAGAGAGGGTTGACGCGCCGCAACCTGTTACAGATAGCTTGGCAACTCAGAGCTATAAGATTACATTTCTGGAGCTGGGTGCAGAGAGCTGTGTCCCTTGCCGGATGATGAAGCCAATAATGAGAGATATAGCCGCAGAATATCCCGGTGTGGTGGAAGTGATTTTCCACGATCTCTACAGAGACCGCGAGATTGGCCAACGCTGGAATGTGCGCGTGATGCCGACTCAGATTTTCCTGGATTCCGAAGGCCGGGAGTTCTTTCGCCACGAAGGCTTCTATCCCAAAGAAGAGCTGAAGGAAATGCTGGATAACTTTCTGGCACAAGTGAATCAGCCATGAAGAAAGTCTTAATCCTGTGCACCGGAAATAGCTGCCGCAGCATCATGGCAGAAGCGCTGATCAATCATTATCTGAAGGATCGTTTCATTGCCTTTTCTGCCGGAGTGCAGCCTTCAGTGATCAATCCCTGGGCGGTGAGAGTGCTTTCAGAACTTGGTATTGATGCCGGGGCATACTACTCCAAGAGAGTGACAGAATTCTTGAGCCGGGATGATATTGATTTGGTGATTACTGTATGTGACCATGCCAAAGAAAGCTGTCCTGTATTTCTGAAGCCCATCCCTCAAGTTCACATCGGGATAGAAGATCCCGCTCCCTTTACAGACAGCCCGGAAGAGATTGCCCTGGTTGTTTTCCGCAAGGCTCGTGAGGAAGTTCGGGAGAAGGTGCTGGATGATTATCTGAGCAAGCTCTGATTTATCACTCTTATCACACTCACATCTCACTCCTAACTGAGACGACACGCATGAGACACCCATGTGACACCCATGTGACACCCATATGGGATAATGCGTGTCTCATGGGTATGAGATGCGTTTCTATTGCGTATCGAATTAGGGAGAGGTCATGGCTTACTAAAGTCGACCAATAAAACAATAACACTACTCGAGAAATTCAAGGGGGGGGATGCCAGCAGATTATTAAACTTGACAAATGAAACTGGATTTATTTATCGTGAAAATATGCTATTCTGCATGGAGGTTTTATGCTCAGATCATTGTGTGTTTGTTTTATGATAGTACTTCTAGGAGCAGTATGCTCTTGCAATAGGCAGAAACCATTTCAGCCTACTGATCAGTATGCGCAGGCAATAGAGTTTAGTGAAGAAAAAATTCCCCTTGAATCTGGTGAGTTTATTTATCGCCAAGGCTATACTCTCAAGCTTGATAAATCAGAAGAGCTAAACTTTGCCTATCGTCTCACTACTCTAAAAGAGGGAGATATCCCGGGTTTTTCATGCAATGCAGAAGGTTGGCTGATTTTTCCCAATCAAGATGTTTGGACAAACCGCAGTTGTATGAGCTTTGACTTTGTTTCTTCCGGTGGAAAAGTGCAGGATTTGATTTGTCTGGTGGAAGTTCGGATCCGAAAACCAGACGGCGATACACAAAACCAAAGCTTCCCATTTCGTAGTAGTCGTGTATTAGACAGCATGATTTCTGTACCTTTCACCGCAGGCGAGAATGTTCCGGTTGGGATTGAGTTTATTCTTCGGGAGTCCTATGGTGATATCTTTGTTGAGGGCATGTATGCGCATCATTTTATGTACAGACTCAACACTCTGAATGCCAATCTACAAGTTACAGAGAATGGGCAGTGGTATAGTACCATGCAGAGCCCAGATATCCGGAAGCTGCTGCTCAATGCCAGCACCACACCTGCCCTGATACCCAATGCAACCGATACCTTTACTCAGTTTGAAGTATATGTGGTTAGCCGCAGTGGATTGATCCAAGAAAATCCCAGTTTGATCCATTTCAAGGTCGTTGAGGGCAATCAACCCGTTGCTCTGTTGTACAGCCAGACTGTTGTTGGCTTGGGCAGTAATCATTACTCTGTATATAACAGTGAGACAATGCCGTATTTTGAGCTTTTCCCGCCCAATGCTCATGGTTTTAACACTGGACTTTATCCTACCTCGACGGGATATCAAGCGATAAACTCGGAAGACTTCCAATTGCATCTGCGATGGGGCTACAGTGGCCAATATGGCAGATTGTCATCAAATGGGACTATTCTCCCTACCAATCTTCCTTGGGAACGCGAAATAAACTTGGTGCTTAATAGTGCAGGACTGAGATACTATAGCCGGATAACTGCCTTCTGGCTTCGCTGGGATGGGGGGCCTTTCCCTGAACTACCCCAGTTTAACAACACCGAGACACGTTTAGACAATGCCGGTAATAGCTGGCTAAGAGTACTTAATCAAGACGATGTCTGCCGTTATGCTAAGCTCTCTAACCTGCCCAACGGAAACCACACTTTTGAACTAATGGTGGAGGATTTGCAGGGTGTTTTAAGCGCTCCGGTAAGCAAAACCATCGAACTTGTGCCCTTCTGTCCCGTCTCCCAGAGATGGGGAAAGCTGATCATAGACGACAGCCCTCATTCTATCACCTATTCACCTGAAGATTATGTAGATACATTCTACAATTCCATCCTGCCCTCCCAATTTGGCAATTCTCAGACTCTGGATGTAGCAGCACAAACTAATCCTGATTTTGCCATCAGCCCTGCTGTGCTACAAACATACAAGCTTGTCCTGATTCATTCGGACAACCCCAGCAACCAGATGATTCCGTATCATTACCTTAATGGGCTGGATTTCTATCTGAGCAATCAGGGGAATGTGATCATCAGCGGAACCAGAAATCTTGCCTCAATGTTGCATGATGCTCCTGCCTCGTGGGTGGCACAGCGCTTTGGAATCAGCTGCCCAGACGCCGTACAAGCTCTTGGCAACTCTATGACACAGAATCCATATTTTGTGCGGGCTGTGGGACAGCAAGGGTATGGTGATATCCCTCTGAATTTGGACACTGCGTTCAGTTCGATAGTCGCATCCAGACAAGGCCTTTCGGCGATAACCCATTTTGACCCTTCACTCAATCTGAACTGGCTATATAGCTTTGGTTGCAAGCCTGTGGATAGCCCCACTTACCCACCTACTCAAGAAACCTATGATCTGCTAAGCAACAAATATGTTTCTTATAGATACCAGAATGAGGGTAGCAATCTGATCGTATTCGGATTTCCCTTGTCCTATATGGAACAAGCACCGGTTGCAGCAGGATTGAACGCAATCTTTACCGATATGTTTGGGAACCTGACTCAGAGGAGTTACTAATGAAAAGGATACTTGTAATAGTTTTGGCGTTCTTCTGCCTTGTCCTGGAAGCTGCTCTTCCTCCAGGAACAGAGAGTAGTCGGGCATTGTCTCCTTACACTATCGAATCCGGCCTGTATCAAATGGAAACCTCAAACTATGGCTCTCAAAGC
>JAZHDE010000069.1:0-6406 GCA_036584515.1 Candidatus Cloacimonadota bacterium
CACGAATAGTTTCGCAGGCCTCGGAACTGGTCCAGACGTTTTTGAAGTTGAGCCGGACAATCCAGATTGGGACAATAGTGAATGGAGGCATCTTCTTCTATAACCAGCGGGCTCTGGCAAACCGGACATTGAGATATGAAGCTGACTGGTTTTGCTCCAGGCTTCCGTCTCTCGCCAAGCACTTTGATGATCTTGGGTATGATTTCACCACTCTTGATTACAATAATGCTGTCATGTTCGTGCAGATCCAAGCGCTTGATCTCATCTTCATTGTGTAGGGTAGCGCGGGCAACTGTGCTACCGGAAAGGAACACTGGCTCAAGATTTGCCACAGGAGTAACTGCTCCAGTTCTGCCCACCTGATATTCCACGCTGAGCAGTCGAGTCTCTTTTTCTTCGGGTTTAAATTTGTAGGCAATTGCCCATTTGGGGCTCTTATTGGTGAAACCCAGCTTGGATTGCAAGTAAAAATCGTCCAGTTTGACCACTATTCCATCGATATCAAAGTCCAGCTTGCCACGTTCCTGCTCCCAGTAGTTACAGAAGTCTCTCAGAGAAGTAAGGTCGGTCAGCCTTTTGTGGTGTGTGCAAACCGCAAAGCCTTGGGCTTGGAGAAAGTCCAGAAGTCCGCTCTGGGTCTCAGAGGGCTGAGCTTGAGCCTGGCCAATAGTGTAGAGAAAAGCGCGGAGCTTACGTTTCTTCAATTCCTCCGTGTCCTTGAGCTTGATGGAGCCTGCCGCTGCATTTCTGGGATTGGCAAAGGTCTTTTGTTCTGCTTGGCGTCGAGCCTCATTCATCTCCAGAAAGTCTGGGGTGGAAATGTAAACTTCACCGCGGATCTCAATCTGACCAGTATAAGAAATCGTTTGGGGAATGCCTTGAACGAAAGAGATGTTGCCGGAAATATCTTCTCCCACAAAGCCGTCGCCTCTGGTGCTGGCATAGCTAAGAGCTCCTTTATCATAGAAGAGATTGATACTGAAGCCATCGATCTTGAGTTCTGCACATAGTGCAGGGAAGTGATCCAGATCCAGGCTGAGCTTTTGCACAAAAGCTTCCAGCTCTTCCAAGCTGTAAGCGTTGTCCAAGCTGTACATCCGCTGTTTATGGGGGATGACTCCTGCTCCGGCTTGAAGATCACTGCCCACTTTGTCCAGGATGTCTTCCGGTTTGCTCTCTTCGTTCAGTTGAGCTCTGAGATCCTCGAGTTTACGCACCAGCATGTCGTATTCATAATCACTGAGAGTTGGGGCAGCCAGTTCGTAATAGAGCAGATTATGCCTCTCTATTTCTTGAGTTAGCTTCTGGATTTGCTGTTTTATCTCGTCTTGATTCATTGATATCTGTAGAGTTCAGGACGTCTGTCCGAAAAGGCGTTGTTGAGCTTGGTAACTTGCTTATTTTGGGCCAAGGACGGATCAATCGCAACGGTCACCAAATCCTCGCTATCCGTGGAAAGGCGTTCCAAGATCTCTCCTTTGGTGCCAAGTAATTGGCTGGCTCCGGTAAAACTCTCTTCCTGGTCCAGGTTCGTTTCCGTGCCTATCCGGTTGGCTGTGATGCTGAAAACCCGGTTCTCCAGGCTTCGGGTTTTCATGGCTTCCTGGCACCAAGGCAGCACCAGATTGGAGGGATGAGCAACGATCAAGGCCCCTGCCAAAGACAGGCTGCGCATGGCTTCTGGAAACTGCCAATCAAAGCAGATCATCATTCCAACAGGAATCCCACCTTTGGCTGGATAGACCTGAAAACCTGTGTCACCAGGCTCGAAGATGAGTTTCTCCCGGTAGAAAAGATGCGTCTTGCGATAGATGTGAATGCTACCGTCAGGATTTATCAGTGCAGCAGAGTTAAAAAGCTTGTCTCCGGCTTTCTCGCAGAAGCCATAAACCACGGAGAAGTTACGCCGGGAGCAGAGTTCCTTGAAGGCAGCGAAAGACTTTCCGGTATGGATATCTTCGGCAACGGGGAAAAGCTCTTCCCTAGTCTGAAAAACGTAACCGCTTGTAGCGAGCTCGGGGAAGACTATCAGGTCTGTATCTGCATCCTGAGTCATTTCTATCATTCTGCTCAGATTATAATCCAGATCAAGCAGATGGGGCTCAAATTGGCACACAGAAACTTTGTACATATCTTAGTCCTTATTTCTCAGTAGGGGCGCAACAACACGATCCAGTACCCCCATGAGTTTGGAGATGGTCATGCCGTAGTTTGTGATGGGGACTCCGCGACGTTGTGCTTCAACGATGCGTCGGTTCATCTCCATGGGGTTGATCATGCAGCCCCCACAGTGGATGGCTACGGCAAACTTCTCCAAATCTTCGGGAAAGTCGTGACCGGCAAAGACCTCAAAGTGCAGGTCTTTACCCGTGTATTCTTTTATCCATTTGGGTAGTTTGTTCCTGCCGATATCGTCTTTTTGTACGTGGTGTGAACAGGCTTCGGCGATCAGAACATAGTCACCATCTTGCAGTTTATCCAGTTGCCGGGTGCCTTCCAGAAGACTGTCCAATTCTCCTTTGTAGCGGGCGTAGAGCACGGAGAAGGTGGTGAGCTCGATCTCTTTGGGAGTGAGACGATCGACTAGCTCAATTGCCTGAGAATCAGTTATCACCAAAGCGGGATATTCTTTGAATGAATAGATGGCATCTTCAAGCTCGGTTTCTTTGACCACCATGGCTTGAGCGTCATGATCGAGGATGTCTCTGATGGCTTGGACCTGAGGCAGGATCAGGCGTCCCTTGGGTGCTGCAGAATCGATGGGGCAGACCAGAATCACTCTGTCTTTGGGCTTGATCAGGTCTCCCACCAGAATACGGTTTTCCAGCTTGTACTTGGGTGCCAGTTTAACCAGAGCTTCCTTGGCTTCCAGAATGCCGGTCTTCTTCAGGGCAGAAACAGCAACATAGGGGAGTTTATTGGTCACGCACCAAGTGCGGTTTGTCTCTTGAGGCTCAGCCAGATCAGTCTTGTTGAAGATCATCAGAGTGGGAATCTCCAGTTCTTTGATCCTGGAAAGCATCTCAAGTTCTTGAGAACAGAAGGCCTGGTTATCGTTCACAAAGAGAACAATGTCAGCACGATAGAGTACTTTGCGAGTGGATTTCACTCTCTGTTCACCCAGTTCTCCACTGTCGTCCACTCCGGCAGTATCAAAGAAGGTTACGGGACCAAGCGGTAGAAGCTCATAGTGTTTATCAACAGGGTCGGTGGTGGTGCCTGCCACTTCCGATACAATTGCGATCTCCTGACCCACCAACGCATTAATCAGGCTGGACTTTCCGGCATTACGTTTTCCAATCAGGGCTATAACCAAGCGTTCGCCACGGGGTGCTAAGCTCATAGTTTCTCCATTATATATTCTGTTTTTCTTGACCATACCATCATTTGGACGGTAATACTTGAAAAGGCAAGCTAATCAAGCTCTGTAAATTGGTCAAGAGCTTTATCAAAAAAGTGATCTGTGAGCAGATAGTGACGAGTGACAAGTGACGAGTGACAAGAGGCGAGTGACAAGAGTTTCTGTGTGGAGCTGGGAGACAACGGCTCCGCCGAGTGAACAGTGATCAGTGAACAGTGAACAGACTGTGAGTGTGAAGCTGAGTAACAATTACCAAGCTTGAACTTTTACGCGTTTCGGATTTGAGACGTCCTCGCCTCGAATCCGAAATCGTTAAGCATGAAAATCAGTGTAAATCATAATCATCTGCCTCATCTGCGTTCTATTTTTATCAGGAGGATCAGGTTGATCAGGTTATCAGAGTTCTATCCCGTGAAGCCGTTCAATCTGTATTAATCCGCTTTCCATTCCATCAGGAAAATCATAATCATCAGCGTCATCAGCGTTCTATCTATCCTGTTGATCCCATCTATCCAGTGATCTGCGTTCTATTACGGTAGCTTGGTAATTGGCGACAGCCGCACTGCTCTCTCATTCTGCACCCATTCCAAACCCATCAAAAACTTATAAGACTCGCATGAAAGATCATGGGTGTCCTATCTGAAGGCTCTAAGGATAAAGGCTAGAATTATCTTATCATAGACTAATCATGCACTTTTAAGCAGTCTTAAAAAAGCTTAGTCTGCATCTCGATTGATTGAGGATAAGGGCCAAAAAAAGTCTTTACAGAATAAGAGAGTCGAATTAGTTTGTATTGTTAGTGAAAGAAGGCAGAAAGCCTTTGAATAGCACACAAGGAACTGCTATGAAAAAGTTACTCATTTTGCTCTTTGCCCTCGTTGCAATAGGGCTTTCCGCACAGAAGGTGGATCTGAATACAGCTTCTTTGCAAGAGATCATGAGGTTGCCAATCTCAGAGATGCAGGCGCGCGATATCTATAACTATCGCCAGTACATTGCTTTCTTTGAGAGTATTTATGATCTGAGGGAGATTCCCTCCATAGATCAGGTAACACTCCTACGGATCAGAGATCAGGTGGTGGTTTCGCTCTATCGCGAGACGGACGAGGTTACTGCCCGGCGTGATGAGATCAAAGACCTTTTGGAACGCCTGGATAGCAATGAAGGCGGCTCTGAAGGTATGTCCGATGTTTGGGAAGACTATCTGATGACGCCTCAGAATGTGAATAATATGCATTTTGATGATTTCATCAGCCTGCCAAACGTCTCTCCCGTCGATGCTGTGGCCATTCTGAAGAGGATCGCTCTGGGCGACACAATTGCCGATATGCGAGATTTGCGTAATTCTGTGGGGCTTTCTCATTATGGATACACCAACCTCAGGTCCTACGTTTATTATCGCAATCCTCCCGTGAGGAACAGGCTGTTTTGGGATGCCCAGATGCAGTACTACACCAGATACCTTGAAGAAGGTTCCTATGATATGTATCATGAACCTTTCCTGAGAGAAGATTATGGAGTGGTTACCGAAGTTCCGCATGATAAAAGGCTTACCTATTTGGGTTATTTCAATTTGGATCAGATTGATCCAGATTTTATGGTTAAGATGCGTGCCAGATATGGCAATCATATAAAGATTGGCTGGATGGGCTTCAGTCCCAAAGGTGAAACTAATCTCTGGGATAAATCAGGGGAAGATCTCGTGGCCGATTCCAAGTATTTTGCAGGCTATGAAAACACTATGTTGCCTCTCTTACCCAAAACACAAATGAAGCTCTATTTGGGCCATTACCGTGCCACTTATGGTGAGGGGCTAGTGATGGAGAATACCGATTTCTACAGCTCTCGTAAGACCGGCTACGGTTTTAGCAAGAGAATTCTGGGGCTCAGTCCTGATCTTTCCCGCACTCAGACTTATGCTCTTCGTGGTGCTGCTCTGGAGCTCAGACATCCCATGTGGGGCTTCAGTGCCTTTGTTTCTTCGGATAAGAAAGACGCACTGGTCTATATGGAAAGAGAGCAGGATGGAGCGGGGAATCTTACGGACTATCTCACCCCTGTTATGACTGATGATGGCAAGTATCAGGTGTTCAATTACATTACCCCTACAGTGGGTTTTGAGGAAGATGAGCTCAGAGATGCTGAAGCTTATTGGAATCAAGAGCTAAGTGCGGGTGGTGCTTATGCAGTTCCTTATATCAACCTGGCATACAGAAAGGATTTTATCGAGGAAAAGCTCTGGGGTACTCATCTTCAATTCAGTCCGATGATCGGTACCAAGCTGGGCTTCACCACATACACGGCTCTTTATGATAATGCTCACTTTGTCGTTCCAGATTGGAACACGCTTAAGACCCTTTTCGTGCGCAACTCATATTACTACAAAGTAGTTAAAGGGGTAGATTCAGAAGTTGCCGGTCTATACAGCACCAGAAACAACGATTATGTTCGTGACTACCGCAGAGTTATCGGTTTTGATGGTCACACTGTGTTGGGCAATGTCTCAGTTCAAGGTGAATATGCAGAACTCTCTGTGACAGGAGAGGATGTCAAACTGGGAGATGATCCCAAGGCTTATTTGGTGAGTGCTTATTCTCAGTATGAAAATCTCTATTTCTTGGCTCTGATGCGTCACTATGATCTGGATTTTGACAATCCTTATAGCAATGCCTTCTCCGAGCATGAGCGTTTCGACGATACCATCCTGGAAAAATACGTCTATTCTCTCACCAATCCGACCATATCTGATCTTTATCAAAACAGCTCGCAGGCTCAGCCTGAGCATGGTATCTACTTTGAGACCAGATACAAGTTCAATAACTACTTCACGGTTGGCAGAAGCTATCTTGATCTGTGGGAACGTCTCTCCGATGGCAGACGCAGTGCCCGTTTCCAGAGCGAGCTGGAGTTCCGTCCGCTTTACCAAGTTGCTATGCGCCTACGCTATAAAAACCAGGTGAACCGATATGATGATACGGCCGAGCGTGGTGTTCGGTCTTTGGTTGTATTGTTGAACCCTATCTTTGGTCTTTCCCTTAAAAAGGG
>JAZHDE010000070.1:0-6445 GCA_036584515.1 Candidatus Cloacimonadota bacterium
CGGTGCATCAAAGACCAGAGGCATCAGTTGGATGTAGATCACGAAGTCATCAGGGAAGGACGAAGGGCCTCCCGGACCGGGCTCCGGGATTCCGGCTATCTGAGCATCAAACCATTCCTCCCCATAGGACCATCTTAACCGGGTGGGATTTGCTCCCCTGGGTATGGGAAAATATAAACGCGGTAATACATTGTAGGGAAGATCATTAACAAAGGTTTCTGCCACCATCACTTCGGCAGTTTGATCATCTACCTGCACGGAGTATTCGCAGCTGGTGAGCCTAATGGCCTGATAGACTGCCGAAGAGCGGTCCAGTAGCACCCCTGCAGCACAAAGCCACAAGGTAAGACTCATAAACACACAGACAAACACCATTCTTTTCATGACAAACTCCTTTCCTCTTGTGTGAAATCCCAGAGGTATTGCTACACTTGCTTGCAGTATTCATTCCAAGTTGTAAAACTATTCTCTATTAATCCTCGATCCGACCCGTAGATCTCAAAGTCCTCTGTATATTGATAATGCGGTTCAGACAACAATGTCTGCCAAATCCACAGTTCTCAACCGATAAAAAGCAGTTTTGCTTGACATCCTTTCCCTCTTCAGACTTTTGCTCGCAGTATCCACCACTGTGCCCAATGCATTGTGGAACAACGACAAAAGAGAGGAAAACAAAAATGGAAATCAACAAAAGCTACGAAGCCAGTGCCATTGAACGGAAATGGTACAAATACTGGGAGGAAGGCGGTTACTTCACGCCTACCAAAGACCCAGCCAAGAAACCCTTCACCCTACTGATCCCACCCCCAAACGTGACCGGTATCCTCCACATGGGTCACGTCCTCAATAACACTCTCCAAGATGTCGTTGTACGTTACCACAGAATGCAAGGCGTTCCCACCCTCTGGTTACCCGGAGTGGATCATGCCGGTATCGCTACTCAAAACATGGTGGAAAAACAGATCGCCAAAGCAGGCCAAAACCGCCACCAGTTGGGCAGGGAAAAGCTGATTGAGCTGATCTGGAAATGGAAACACGAGAAAGGCAATATCATTATCGAACAGCTCAAGCTCCTAGGAGCCTCCTGCGATTGGAGCCGTCAGCGCTTCACGATGGACGAGATGCTCTCCCGTGCAGTGAAAGAAGTGTTCGTGAGCCTCTACCAAGACGGCTTGATCTATAAAGGTAAATACATCATAAACTGGTGTCCGCGCTGCGTGACTGCCCTGGCCAACGATGAAGTGGAGCATGCTGATGAAGAAGGCAAGCTCTGGCACATCCGTTACCCCTTCGCCGAGGGCGAGGGATACGTGACGGTTGCCACCACCCGTCCTGAAACCATGCTGGGCGACGTCGCCGTGGCAGTGAATCCCAAAGACAAGCGTTACAAAGAACTGATCGGCAAGAGCTTGATCCTGCCGCTCACCGGAAGAAAGATACCGGTGATTGCCGATGATTACGTGGATGCCGCCTTTGGCACCGGTTGCGTAAAGGTGACTCCTGCTCACGATCCCAACGACTTTGAGATCGGGCAGCGGCACAATCTGGAGCAGCTTCTGGTGCTGGATGAACACGGCATCATGAACGAAGCTGCCGGAGCAGATTTTGCCGGCCTGGAGCGTTATGCCTGCCGCAAAAAGATCCTGGATATGCTGGAAGAACAAGGCCTGTTGGAGAAAACCGAGAAGCACCAGCACGCCGTGGGTCACTGCTACCGTTGCGACACCGTGATCGAGCCCTATCTTTCCGACCAGTGGTTTGTGAAGATGAAGCCTCTGGCAGAACGTGCCATCGCCGTGGTGGAAAGCGGGGAAGTGAAGTTCCAGCCGGAACGCTGGACCAAGGTTTATATGCACTGGATGACCAATATCCGGGATTGGTGTATTTCCCGCCAGATCTGGTGGGGACATCGTATTCCTGCCTATTACTGCCAGGATTGCGGAGAGATGGTGGTCGCCAAGGAAGAACCCCAAGCCTGTCCAAAGTGCGGGAAATCCTCTTTCCGTCAGGATGAGGACGTGCTGGATACCTGGTTCTCAAGCTGGCTCTGGCCTTTTTCTACCATGGGCTGGCCGGATGAGACAGAGGATTTGGCTTACTTTCTGCCCACCAATGTGCTGATCACAGCCCCGGAGATCATCTATCTCTGGGTGGCACGTATGATCATGAGCACCTTGCACTTCAAGAACCAAATTCCCTTCGATACTGTCCTTTTGCATGGTACCGTGAGGGATGAGCAGGGACGCAAAATGAGCAAATCCCTGGGCAATTCCCCCGATCCCATCGATATCATCGGAAAGGTCGGTGCGGATGCTCTGCGCTTTTCCATGATCTTCAACACACCCAAAGGCGCAGACGTCTTCTATGCCGACACCATGCTGGAGACCGGGCGCAACTTTGCCAATAAGATCTGGAATGCCTACCGCTTTATCATGATGAATGTGGAAGCCATCCCCGGATTGCCTCAGAAAGGTGATCTGCAGCCGGAACTGGCCGATAAATGGATATATTCCCGCTTGCACGAAGTGATCGGACAGACCCGTGAATACTACGAAAACCTGCGTCTGAACGATGCGGCTCAGTGCCTTTTCCAGTTCATTTGGGATGAGTTCTGCAGCTGGTATATAGAGCTTTCCAAGGATCGCTTAAATCGTGAGCCTCTGGAAGGTGAAGCCGATCACAGGCTGGTGGTGAAATACTATCTGCTGGATTTGATGCAGACTTCCATGCGGCTGCTGCACCCAATCATGCCCTTTATCACCGAGGAGATTTGGCAAGGCATCAAGACCGTCTTCCCAATGCCGGAAGATGCTTTGATCACAGCCGCTTATCCGGTGCAGGACAGTAGCCTGATCGATAGTGCTATTGCGGACGAGATGAGCTTCATTCAAGAAAGCATCTCTGCTATTCGCAACCTGCGCAAGCAGCTCAACCTGCCTCCTTCCACCGGGATCAGGATTGTGATCCGTCTGGCAGAAGAGAAGCAGCGTCCGCTCTTTGAAGATTACTCTTCCTATCTAGCCAAGCTCGCCAAGGTCGAGAGCCTGGAATTTGGGGTTGACAAACCCCGTCCTGCCATTGCTGCCGTGGTGCGTAATATCGAGATCTTCCTGCCGCTCAGCGGTCTGATCGACATGCAAGCGGAGCGGGAGCGTCTTTCCCGGCAGATGGCAAAGCTGGAACAGGAACTGGCAATCATCCGCAAGAAGCTGGACAATCCCAATTTTGTGGGTAATGCCAAGCCTGAAGTTGTGGCCAAAGAAGAGGAAAAACTCAGTGATGTGAGCACAAAGATATCCTTGACAAAAGAGCTGCTTCAGGATTTAAGCATCTAGTCACTATTACCCATTAACCCTTCACTATAAACTTATTCAGGGGCTATAGCTCAGATGGGAGAGCGATTGGTTCGCAATCAATAGGTCAGGGGTTCGATCCCCCTTAGCTCCACCAAATATACCGGCTTGGTAAAACAGGCCGGTTCTTTTTTCCCCCACTGAGGGCACAGAGAATAGCGGAGAAATGCAGAGTGGAAGCGACATCTTGTCGCTTTTGGGGAGTGACGAGTGACAAGTGACCAGGCTCTGTGGCAAATCCGTCATGCCTGCGACAGGGGCCTCGCCAGACCGCTCGCAGTTTTGGGAGGTGAAAACGAGACTGTTTGAAAAGGTCTGCACCCTTACTGAAAAGGAACGACATTTCAGGTAGCTATCGCGATCTATGCGTGCCCAATCAGAGAGCCACGGTAAGGGAATGAACCCAATGTCCGTGCCTCAAAGCCTTGTTCCCGATACTCGTCGCTTAAAAATAAACCTTGACGTATAAATCAGGACAATAAACATCGTGTTAAATGCTATTCTGATTGAAATGACCATCTAAAAGACTTGTTATCATAGTGTTTTACAGCCCGTTTACATAGGAGGAATGATGAAATCAAGCTACATGAGACACTATTCCCTGGGTGCCTTGCTCTGCGTCGTGTTACTTTTAACAGTTCAGTATCTTTCCGGTGCAATCAGTATGAAGGAAATTTATCCTTCCGATTTCTGTGATGAAATGATGGTGGAAGGGGACATTATGGTCACGATGACTGCCGCAAACGATTACTATGGATATCTTAAGGTTTATGATGCCCAGACAGCCAACAGTCAGGAAGAGATGGCCTCACTATATGTGCCCTATCGCTATCCCCATTCATGCAAAATGTATCAGTCGCATGTCTATGTACCTGATCATTGGGGCATGTACATCAGGCGCTACAGCTTGCTGAACCCTGCCAGTCCAGTCTTGAATTATGAGTACAACTGGAGTATGGTGGGCGTTCGGGATTTCACTTTCCAGGATGACATCATGCTTGTCGCAACACAGAATATCGGACTGCGGATAGTGGACATTCACTCCGAAAACTCTGCCGAGGAATTGAGCGACATCCAGGATGGTAATCCCTTCTTCCGGGTCTGGGCCTATCAGGATAAGGCATATGTGCTTTCCTACAACTTGAGTACCGAGGATGCCGTTATCAAGCTGATCGACTTTAGCAATCCCAACAGCCCCTATTTTGCAGGCACGATAGAGCTGCCAGATTTTGACTACGATGACGATACCGAACTGGTATTCTATCAAAATTACGTGCATGTGGTCCGTTCATATACCCCAACCCGGGTTTATAGTCTGGCAACTCCGGGGCAGCCACTGTTTCTGGATACTCTGGAGAATGGCATGAACTATTGCAACTTTTTGAATGACCAACGCATCATGGTCCAAAACAATATCCTGAAAGTAGATAACTTCACTGAACCTACCGAGCCACAGGAGCTGGCAACCTATGAACTGCCTGTCTACAACAGCAATCCCCTTCTTGTCGATTGGCCTTATGTGTATGTAAAGGCTGGAGTCACCTATTGTCTTGACCTGAGCGAGCTCAACCCTCCCACCGAGATTGTCTATTCTTACGATACAGGCCTGAACGGCTCTGCTTTGGAAGGATATCAGGACTGGGTGTATCTGCGGGGTAAGGCTCTGCGTCTGGATAATATGGGAGACGTAGCGGAGGAAACTGTCTGTCCTGCGTTGAGCAACGTAACAAAGCTCAAGGTCGATGGAGATAGACTGCACAGCCCTCTGGGCAGCTATATGGGCTGTGGCGTCTGGTCCCTTAGCCAGCCCGGCAGTCCTGAGGAGTTGTTTACAATCACTGGTTATTGTGAAGAGACATTTATGGATGGGGATTATCTCTACACCCTGTACGATGGATGTATCAAATGCTATGACGTGTCAGTGAGTGGTGCGGGCAGCTTTCTCAGTCTTATCGAGGGCAGCTTCTACACGATAGCCGTCAGCGGCAATACTCTCTGGGCACTGTCCTACAATGAACTGTGCTCCTACGATTTGAGCAATCCCCTCGAACCCGTATTGCTGACAATCCTGCCTTTGACAGAGATTCTGTATCAGACGCCCAAACTGACCTTGCAAGGTGACTATCTCTTTGTGACTGGATATCTTGGCCAGATCAGGATCATTGATGTCAGCGATCCTGGTAACCCTGTTCTGTCTGGACGGGCCTTATTGCCAGAACAATATGACTGCTGTTCTGTCCCGCCTGTCTTTACCACGACCAATCGGATGGTGCTCGCCAGTGCCAATTTCAATCAGATTATTTTTTATGATATGGCGGATCCCAATGCACCAGAGTATCAGTCGCACTTCAGCCTTCCCTATCGGGTCAGTAAACTGGTTTCCTATCAGGATCGAGTGTATTTCAAGCGGAACGACAAGCTCTTAGCGTTCCCGGTACCGGAACCCAGCGGAGTGGATGATCCAATTACTCCCGTTCCCACCGCCAGAATCAGTTGCTATCCCAACCCCTTCAGTGTGCAGGCCTCGATTAAGGTGGAAATTGAAAATACCAGCCTGGATTCTTCCAGGCCGTCTGCTTTGGACATCTACAACCTGAAAGGCCAAAAGATCAGAACCCTGAGCCTGTGTCCCGGAACTAAGGAACTGAGCTGGGACGGCTGTGATCAATCAGGACAGCCCTGCGCCAATGGAATCTATTTGCTGAAGCTGAACGTGGGAAGAGTGAGGGGAGAGCTCAGGAAAGTGACTTTGTTGAGAAACTGAGAGCTCCATCGAGCCACGTCACCACTCCACCACCCGAAAAGAGAGTTGACAGAAAGCTCCGTCTATCTCACAGAGGAACAAAACCAAGAAAAAGGGGATCGGATGGATCCAAAGATCGAAGCTTACCTGGCCGACCTGCTGCCCAAGCTCTATCAGCACGGAGTTCAGCTAAAATGTACCCGGGAAATCCAATACGGGTGGCAATTGGAGCTGCACAGAGAAAAAGAAAAGCTCAAACTGAACGTATATCAGTCCAAACAGGTGGGTGTGAACACCCTAGTCAACAAAGGCGGAGGAGCAGGTCTGGAAGTATTGGTGAGATCTGTGA
>JAZHDE010000071.1:0-6426 GCA_036584515.1 Candidatus Cloacimonadota bacterium
TTTTATACGATGCCTATTTGAGTGGAGCTTTTATCCTCTTTGAGGGAGCTCAGGGAACTCTGCTGGATCTCAGCTTTGGCACCTATCCCTATGTGACTTCATCAAATACCATCGCGGGGGGAATCAGTATCGGCACGGGTTTGCCTCCCAGAATGCTGGATAGAAGCCTGGGAGTTTACAAAGCCTATAGCACCCGGGTGGGAGAAGGACCTTTCCCCACGGAGCTCTTCAACCAGATTGGAGATCAGATCAGAATCCGGGGCAATGAATTTGGCTCCACGACGGGACGTCCCCGCCGCGTGGGCTATTTTGATGCCGTGGCTGCTGCTTATACTGCCAGGCTGAACGGGCTGGATTCCATTGCCGTGAGCCTGCTGGACGTGCTCAGCGGAGTGCCGGAGCTTAAAATCTGCACCGGATACTGGCTGGGAGATCAGCGTCTGGAATCCTTCCCCTCGCATCCTCTGGAACTGAGCAAGGTGCAGCCCGAGTATCTGGAATGCAGTCCCTGGTATGACGATATTACAGAGTGTAAGAGTCTTTCCCGCTTACCCAAGGCTGCCCGGGACTATTTGGATGTGATCCAGGATTTGGTGGATCGTCCGATAGAACTGGTTTCAGTGGGTAAAGACAGGAACCAGACCATAAATTTGAGACCAAAAAAGTGAGGTGCAAATGAACAAATCTGGACTAGTACTAATGCTGTTGATCTTCGCCACAGCTCTGTGTGCTCAGGCGGATCCGGATAGCATTAACGCTCCGTTACCCTTCATGATGAATCCTTTTTTTGAGACTTATTCCACGAATTACCTGGGAGCTGCCTCTGTGGGTCGTGGCAATACGGGTGTAGCTCTGCTGGGGGATCTGGATCAGGTATTACTCAATCCTGCTTCTTATTTTCCAGAACGAAGTGGCTTGATCTTTGAGATTGCCACCAAGCCGGAGATCTCTGCGGATAGCTATCCCAATGAGGCTGCCTTTATGGGAAACAGTCCCATCGGAATCGCCGGGTTTGGCATGCCGGTATCTGAAAAGACCGCGATAGCTTTTCTGTATAGTATGCCAAAAAGCATTAAGATGGATGCCTATAGTTACAATATGTACAACAGCACCTATTTCCTCTTGCGTTATCCCAGATACAACCTGCATCAGTTCACAGCCAATGTTGCCTATCACGGACCCAAGCTGCATCTGGGGCTGTCTTTGCATAACCAATTGCATAGCATGGATGATGTGCCGTTTCTGCGGACATTTGACCGAGTGGTCGACCTGAGCTATATTCCCCGGGTGGAACTGGGTGCGATTTACAGCGGAGATACGGGTAATATCGGTATGACTGTCACTCTGCCTTCCAATGCAGATTGGGATCTGAAATACCGGGAATATGACAGCCTTCTGCCCCTCAAGATCGGCTTGGGCACCGTCTTCCATGAAGGACCCCGGAACTGGGTTCTGGATGCTGAGTATGAGCAGTTTAGCGCTCTGCATGCGGATTTTAACGATCGCCTGAAGATCAAAGCCGGGTTTGAATATACCAAGGGCAACACCGTTTACCGTCTGGGCTATCAGTATTCTCCCGGAGTCTTTGAAGGCTATTACCGGATTCCGCTCAATACCACTGCTTCCGCAGACACTTCTACCGTCTGGGACGGGGTTCTGACAGAGCATTCCGTGGAAGACTGCACTCAGCATATGCTCAGTGCCGGCATCAGCTACTCTCACCGTTATGGCAGCGTCAACCTGGGCTATATGCAATCTTTGAATCAAGAAGCATCCTTCACTCAGTTCAGCTTGGGGCTGAATTTCTATTGGGACGCTTTTATCCGCTCCCACAAAGAAGGCGAGGAAAATGAAGACTTCGGTCAGTATTCGCAAAATAGAAAGCTATGACCTGAAAGAGCTTGACGCAGCGGTCAAGAGCTGGCTGGATGGTCTGCGCTCTGCCAAGATCAATCGCAGTAAAAGAGTTCTGATCAAACCCAATGCTCTGGCGGCTTATCCGCCTCAGCGGGCTGTAACTACGCATCCGATGGTGCTGGAAGCCGTGATCCGTTACTTTCTGGCTCTGGGGAAAGAGGTGTGGTTGGGTGATTCGCCCGGAGGCACCAGTAGTTTTGAGCAGGTCTTCAATACCTGTGGTTTTGGAGAGCTGGCCCAGCGCTATCCGATCAAGCTGGTGAATCTTTCCACCTCTGGATACCGTGAAGTGGTGGTGGATGGGATTCCTCTGAAGATCTCGGAGTTGCTGTGGAAATGTGGGGTGGTGGTGAGTGTGTCCAAATACAAGACTCACTCTCTGATGTCCTTCACCGGGGCAGTAAAGAATCTATATGGCTTGGTTCCCGGCCTCATCAAGACCGAGTATCACAAGCTTTATCCGGATACCAATAGTTTTGCCGCCATGCTGGCTGCCTTGCACAAAGCCGTGCAACACAAGATCACCTACAACATCATGGATGGCATTGTGGGGATGGACGGAGCGGGTCCCTCCGCAGGAAGAGCCAGGCAGTTTGGCCTGCTCTTTGGCTCCAGTTCCGCTCCGGCTCTGGATACTATAGCCTCCTCAATGATGGGTTTCAAGCTCAACGACGTGCCCTATCTGCCCCAGATACTTCACGACAATGCAATTCTGCCTTCCCGGATCGGTATTCCTACCAGCTTCAGAAACTACAAGCTGGAAGATGTCGATATCAGAACTGTCAAGCTGAGCAAGGATCTCCTGATTCACGTTCCGGGCTTTGCCAAAAATGCCTTTCGCAGGGTTTACAACGTTCATCCCTATGTGGCAGAGAATTGCAAGCGCTGCGGAGTCTGTGTGAATAACTGCCCTGTGCAAGCCATTTCTTACAAAGAAGATGGCTATCCTGTGATTGATAATAATAAGTGCATCAAATGTATGTGCTGCCATGAGCTTTGTCCGCATCAGGCCATTGAGATTCACAAGCCCTGGATACTGCGGATGGTTCAGAGGAATCGATGAAAGCGCAAAAGAACCCCCTGCCCAAGCTTTCCAGCCTGATCTTCTGGGTGCTTCTGATCGTTATTCTGGGCTGGATCCTGGTGTTCAGCGACTACAGTTTTCTAAATACTTGGAAGCTAAAACGCTCGGTGGATGAACTGGAAACAGCGGTGACGGAATTGCAGACAAACAACGATAGCCTGAGGGCTGAGAATGAACGGCTGAAGACCAGTCCTGAAGCAGCCGAGAAAGCTGCCAGAGAGAAATTTGGGCTCACCAAACCGGGAGAAAAAGTATTTCGATTTGTTCCTCCCGCGGAATCGGAGGAATAGCCCGGATATGATGCATCATACCCGGTATCAGATCCCAAGCATAGATCTGGCAGGTTTCCTGCCCGAAGAGCATCAAAGGGTGCGTCTGCTGCTAACCGATCTGATCCACGGAGATGGTTCGCAACAAGAGCTGCTTATCCGCAAGATTGCAGATTTTCGCGGAGTAAGCCTGAATGATGCCTGTATCGTGCTGGCTGATGAACTGATAGTCCACTTCTGTGAGCTGCGCAGTTCCCACGAAACTCAGATCATGGAGTATTTCAGCCTGCTCAAGCACCTTCCCATAGTGGAGAAATCTCCGATGGAAAAGGTCTTGCAGCAGCAACTGGGAATTGATGATCAGGATTATGGTTCTGCCCGTGAGCAGTTTGAGACTCTGCAAAAGCACTATGTCATGCTGGAGCTTTCAGATGGCTACGATGCAAAGCTCTGTGCTGAGATCAATGATTTTGTGGTAGATCCGGGGCAACTGAGGCTTTATATTCTTTCCCGCTTGAATCACGGTGTCCTCAGTGTGCGTAAAGGGAATCTGCGAGAGTTGCTGGAAGTTTTCCTCAGCCTGATCAGCTATTGCTGTTTCCATGAAGGCCCGGAAGCAGGGTTATTTGTGCTGGTGACATGGATAAGCAAGCTGGATTGGTCAGACAGGCTTCCGCACAAGAAAGCCTTACTTACCAAGCTTTCAGGGTATTTGAAGAAGAAGAACTGCCTATCCTCGGCGGCGGTATTGTATGAGCTCTTCAGGCTACCGGAGCATTTTGTGCCGGCCCAGGAGAAATTCAGGATATTCAGGCAGCTAATCAAGCATCCCAGCGAGTATTTAAACGAGTTTCAGTTGCAGGAGCTATATTTCTTTGCCGGAAACTATCCCACCGATATCAATTCCAGCTTCCGGGAATCTATCCTCTTCTATCAGAATTCGAATTATTTCCTCCACAAATGCTGGGATAGGATCAGAGTAATCAGCGGGTTTCTCCGGGAAAACCTGGATTTGGAGACCTATTTCTGTTTGCTGCCCAGTATAGAGGAGCGGGTTTATCAGCTCGGAATCCAGATTAGCCTGCAAAATAATGCCTATGTCGAGACTCTTCATGCGGATTTTGATAAAATAGAACAGCTCTTCAAGAAGGTGGAGGAGCTTTCTCTCACCGATAGTCTCACAGGCTTGCGCAACCGTCGTTACCTGCAGACCAATATCTACCACATGATTCATCTGGCAAATCGCCACCGGGTTCCCATCAGTTTTGCCATGATTGATATCGATCATTTCAAGCAGGTTAACGATACCTTTGGTCACGCTGCCGGAGATTATGTTCTCAAGGAACTGGCGCTGATAATCACTCAAGACTTCCGCAAGAGCGATCTGATCGTTCGCTATGGAGGAGAGGAGTTTCTGATGCTGCTCTTTGATACACGGCTGGAACAATCCCATCGCATTCTGGATGAGGTGAGAATCACTATCTCCAAGCATGAATTCAAGTTTCGGGGTCATAAGATACCCATCACTATCAGCATAGGCCTATCAGAAAGCATGCCTGATAACAACAACGATGTAGATATTGAAGACAAGATCAGAGAAGCAGACAAGGCTCTTTACCGCGCCAAGAATGAGGGAAGAAACCGCCTTTGTCTGGCAGATTGATCTGAACTGTAGATTTCTCTCTTGACAGCAAGACAGATTATATTTTTTACTTTCCGACAAAGGAGAACCTTATGGCAAAAGTAGTAGTTCAAGACCTGAATAAATTCTACGACAACGGTTTCCATGCCGTCAAAGACGTTAATTTTACCGCCGAAGACAAGGAGTTCATGGTGCTGGTGGGACCTTCCGGTTGCGGAAAGAGCACAGCCCTGCGCCTGATAGCCGGATTGGAAGAGATCAGTTCCGGAAATATCTGGATTGGAGACACTTTGGTCAACAAAATGCTCCCCAAAGACCGCGATATTGCCATGGTCTTTCAGAACTACGCACTTTATCCCCATATGACTGTTTACGACAATATGGCTTTTGCTCTCAAGCTCCGCAAGGAAAGCAAAGCAGAGATAGATAAAAAAGTCAAACACGCAGCCGATATGCTGGGAATTCAAGCCAATCTGAAGAGCCGTCCGGGACAGCTTTCCGGCGGACAACGCCAACGTGTGGCTCTCGGTAGAGCTATTGTGCGCAATCCCAAGGTATTCCTCTTTGATGAACCTCTTTCCAACCTCGATGCCAAGCTCAGAGTCCAGATGAGGGCAGAGATTGTGAAGCTGCACCGTCAACTGGAAAACACCATGATCTATGTAACTCACGACCAGGTGGAAGCCATGACCATGGCAGATAAGATCGTCGTGATGAAAGACGGTGTGATTCACCAGATTGCTTCCCCCCTGGAAGTGTACAACAATCCTGCCAATGTCTTCGTGGCAGGTTTTATCGGCAGTCCGGCCATCAATATGGTCAACGGCAAGCTGGTTTCTCAAGATGGTGCTCTATCCTTCACGAATGAAGATTTCTTCGTAAAGCTCCATCCCGAGCAGGTGAAACGTCTCTCAAACTATGAGAATAGGACCATCATAATGGGAATCCGTCCCGAGGATATCTACGATGCCCGCTTCGATTCCATGGCAGACAGTCCCCAAAGCTTTGATACGACCTGCGATCTGGTGGAGCCTCTGGGCAACGAGTATCATGTGGTGCTGAAGACCAAATCTGCAGAGTTTACCGCTCGCTTTGATCCCAAAGAACTTCCCAAAGTGGGGCAGACCCTCAGGATCACAGTCGATATGCTCAAAGCCCACTTCTTCGATCCAGAGAGCGAGATCAGCCTCTACTGATCAGGATCTGCCGGTGAGAGGAATTGTGAAATCTGCTCTGTGCCTACTCACTCTTCTCCTCTTTGCAGGTTTGAATGCCGTTCTGGTGGAGCCCACCGCTTCCCTGAATGCACTCAATGGCGTTACTGTGCTCTCCGATAACGTGGGAGATTACGCCTTTTCTCCTGTGATTGCCGCGCGCGGGATCAGCAGTTCTTTTTGCAACAACTTCAGTAATTCCAATGCCAATCTCTACAGCCTTGCAGCGGCTGAAAAGATTGGCTATTTTTTTGTGGCCAGCGGTATCAGCCTCCAATCCACAGAAGGTTTCCGCTGGCA
>JAZHDE010000072.1:0-6414 GCA_036584515.1 Candidatus Cloacimonadota bacterium
GAGTCCTGCAAGACTCGGCGAAGACTCCGGGAGACACAAGGGAGTGACGAGTGACAAGTGATCAGTGACAAGAGAGTGAACAGTGACCAGAGTGGAAGCGACATCTTGTCGCTTTTTGAAAGTAACGAGTGACAAGTGCCGCGTTGCTTAGCCACCAAATTGGTCTGCCAATTCCTTTCTGAAAAACACCAAGCATGATTGTGAGACTGTGTCGCCCGCAAGGGGCTTAGTTGTTAATCATAGTCTCGTTTCGAGGGGCTCCGCTCCACCCCAAACCCTCACTACGTTCGGCTTCGGGGACCCCGGAGCTTCGCACCCTCGCTATGATCTTTCGCCATCTGGGCTGTAACGGCGCGTGTGAACTGGGTGGTGGTTGGTAGCATGAGTACCTCACCTTTCCCCCTTTAATCCTTGTGAATCTCTCTTCCCCTCTGTTTCCCAGACCAACCCGCGAAGCGTCCCTATTGTACATTGTACATTGTAAATTGTAGATTCCCCTCTCTCTCAGTTCTTACTTTACTCCTTGTGAATCTCTCTTTCCCTCTTCCCCTCTGTTTAAATAAAAGACCTCTGTTTCCCAGACCAACCTGCGAAGCGTCTCTAGTGTACATAGTACATTGTAGATCGTAAATTGTAAATTCTGTGTCCTTCTCCGTGTCCTCTGTGGTGAAAATATCAATGACCGGAGAGGATCGCTGTGGTCTGCCGGCGGTAGATCTTTCCCGAGTCAGACCTCGATTCCCAGAGGATGAAATAGAGTCCCGTGGGCAGGAAACGCCCTTCCCGGTCTCTGCCGTCCCAGAGGAAATAGCCCTTGGCAGGAATGGATGCACCAGAGGCCAGGATACGCCGGCGTCTGCCGGCCTGGTCGTAGATAAAGCAATTGGCAGTGTTCCCTTCTCCCGGCAGATCGTAAACTATCTGAAGCTCTTCGCCAGCCCGGGCATTAAATGGACTGCCCAGAATAGCGAGGCGTCCAGATATCTCCGGTATCTCCGGCTGGCTACTCTGGTTTGGCTGTCCGGGACTCGAGCCTGCAGCGGAGCTGGATTGACGCCATATATCCGAGCCTTCCACTCTCTCCAGCGAGAAGCCTCTTGCCGTGGCACCGGCTGTGTAGCTGTGGGAATCGATCAGAACCAGGCTATCAGGATGAGAGCTGAAGAGCCAAAGATCGTCTCCATCGTTGTTCAGGCTGGGTAGGCTGCAACGGATAATGCTGCCGGGCGGGCAATCCGGATGAGCCAAAACAAAAGCGGTGCTATCACTCACCAGAACGTAGTAGCCGGTAACAGATGGCAAAGTGAAGCTGCAAGAACTGCCCGAGGCATCCTCCAAGCGGTATTCTGCAGCTCGGGAAGCCCTGCCATAGAGCTCCAGTTCCACCCATTCCGGCCTGCCTGATTCGGGGTAAAACATCAGTTCAGAAAGTCGGAGAGCATGAGCTGACTGCCCCACGAAGAGAGTGTGGTGGTTGTTTTCGGGATTGGGATCTCCGGGAAGCTCCAGAACCAGTTCCAGGCTGTGATCTTCTGCTGTGGAACTGATAAGCTCAAAGCTGCAGAAGATAGAATCTCCCGGAGCCAGGGGGGCAATATCCTGGCTATCTTGGAGCATATCATCCAAAAAGAAAGTCAGCTCGGCAGTATGAACAGGGCTGAACTCAGACAGGTTTTTCACCCAAGCTTCTACGCTATGGGCATTTCCTGCAGTGGCTTGAAGCCTGGCATGAAGCAGGGCATAGTCGCAGGGAACAGGATTGGGCAGGCCCGGGCTGGGCATCGCGCAGGGCAGAAAATCCACCGAGCTATCGTCTGTGTCCAAGCCGTTTACCCGGCGTGCCAGAGAGTAGCCGGCTGAGACGTCTGTGGCAAAACCTGTGCCCGGCAAACCGCTGTCGTCCGGAAGCTGATAGCTGTTTGGGCTGTCATAAAGTACAGTATCGGTATAGGTTCCATCTGGAGAGACATAGCGGATGCCATCGGTTTCAGAGCCGCCATTCTGAAATGTCAGATTCGCCTGGAAAGTTGCTTCTGAAACCAGGTTGCCCCCGATGAGCAGATAGCGTCCCGGCCTCAGGATAAAGTAGGGCAGGGTGTAGATGCCGGAGAAGCTGCTGCCGCCGGTTTCCAGAATGGCTCCTTGCAGGTTGACGGAACTCTCTCCGTTGTTGTAAAGCTCGATCCATTCCTTGCCGGTGTCTTCATCCACCGGATCGTAAAGCACTTCGTTGATCACCACTGCTGCCGGCATTGCTGCAATCAGTAGCAAGAAGACTGCCAACAGCCGGAGACGCAACATATCAGTGCAGTTTTAGTGGGGCTGGTTCGATCTTCCAGATCTCGCGGGCATATTCTCTGATGGTGCGGTCGCTGGAGAATTTGCCGATGCGAGCCACATTGAGCAGGGCTTTTTTTGCCCATTCCCGGGGCTGGAGATAGAGCTCGTCGATGCGGGCAGAGGCCTCGATGAAGCTGCGGAAGTCTGCCAGATGCAGGTAAGTATCACCTTGTTCCAAAAGAGCTTGCACGATGGGTTCAAAGATGGAAGGCTCGTCCTTGCAGAAGCTGTCGTCCTGCAGGGAATCGATCACGCGCTTGAGCACGGGATCTTTCTGGTAGTAGCTCCAGGGGTTGTAGCCTTTTTCCTTCAGACTCACCACTTCCTCTGCTCTCAGGCCAAAGATAAACATGTTTTCCTCGCCAATCTCCTCAGCCATTTCGACGTTTGCGCCATCCAGAGTGCCCAGAGTGAGGGCTCCATTGAGGGCAAACTTCATGTTTCCCGTTCCGGAGGCTTCATAGCCGGCGGTGGAGATTTGTTCGGAGATATCTGCTGCTGGGATGATCTTTTCGGCCAGGGAGACGTTGTAATTTGGCAGGAAGACCACTTTCAGGCGGTCCCGGATCTCAGGATCCTTGTTGATCACCTCGCCGAGGTTGTTGATCAGCTTGATGATGCGTTTGGCCAGGAAATAGCCCGGAGCGGCTTTTCCGGCAAAGATCACCAGACGCGGTACATATTGAGCCTCGGGATTGTCCTTGATCTGCCAGTAGCGGGCAATGGTGCCCAGGACGTTCAGGAGCTGGCGTTTATACTCGTGCAAACGCTTGATTTGCACGTCGAAAAGCATATCGCTGCTCACCCGCACTCCGGTGCTGCGGAAGATGTGTTTGGCGAGCTTGTCTTTATTGATCTTTTTCACTTCCATGAAGCTGGAAAGGAAGTCCGGATCATCGATATACTGCTCGATTCCGCGGATGGCGGAAAGCTCGCTCACCCAGCTTTCACCGATATGCTCGGTGATCAGGCCTGCCAGATGGGGATTGCAGGTCTTGAGCCAGAGCCTTTGAGTGATGCCATTGGTCTTGGATTGGAATTTATCCGGGTAGTGTTCCACAAAATCCGGGAAGATCTTTTCTTTGAGAATCTTGGTGTGCAGTGCTGCCACGCCGTTGACCGTGTGGCTGCCATGAATCGAGAGCTGTGCCATGCGGACAAACTTCTCCTGGGATTCTTCGATCACGCTCATGCTGCGCAGCTTGGCAAAATCCCCGGGGTATTTCTTGTTCACTTCGCCCAGCACTTGGTTATTGATCTGGAAGATCAGCATCAGGTGACGGGGCAGAAGCTCCTGCATCAGGGCAACAGACCACTTTTCCAGGGCTTCGGGCAGGATGGTGTGATTTGTGTAGCTAAAGACCTTTTTGGAGATGCTCCAAGCCTTTTCAAAGCTCATCTGATGCTCGTCCATCAGGATGCGGAGCAGCTCCGGAATAGCGATGGCGGGATGGGTGTCGTTGAGCTGAACTGCTACTTTATCGGCAAAACTGGCAAAGCTGTCTTCGTCAATAGTCCAGTGCCGCACGATATCCTGCAGCGTGGCAGAGACGAAGAAGTATTCCTGCTTGAGCCGCAGGATTTTTCCCAGAGCGATGTTATCATTGGGATAGAGCACTTTGGAGATGTTTTCGGAGAGGTTTTTCTGCTCCACTGCCTTCACATAGTCGCCGTTATTGAAGTAGTCAAAATCAAATTCATCGGTGGGAATGGATTGCCAGAGCCGGAGGTTGTTGACCGTATCCACCTTGTAACCGGGGATGGGAACGTCCCAGGCTACAGCCATAACGTCCTGTGTCTCAATCCAGTTATGTTTGTAAGTGCCATCTGGCAGATTCTCCGTGATCACCTTGCCGCCAAAGCGCACCCGATATTTGATATCCGGGCGTTGAATCTCCCAGGGGCAGCCATTTTGCAGCCAGTGATCGGGCTCTTCCACCTGATAGCCATTGACAATGTCTTGCTTGAAGATGCCGAATTCATAGCGGATTCCGTAGCCGTAGGCGGGATATTCCAGAGTGGCAAGGGAATCCAGGAAGCAGGCTGCCAGACGGCCCAAACCACCATTGCCCAAGCCCATATCGGGCTCCAGCTCGGTGATGTCTTCCAAGCCGTAGCCCAGTTCTTTGAGCATGTCGTAGCTTTTGTCGTACATACCCAGATTTATCAGCGTATTGCTCAGGAGCCTTCCCATCAGAAACTCCATGGAGAGGAAGTGCACCTTTTTCACGTTGCGTTTACGATACTCGTGCTGAGTGCGGAGCCAGCGTTCGATCAGTTTGCTGCGCAGGGAGATGGCCAGGGCATAATAGATATCCCAAGCTTGCACCGTGGTGACATCCTTGACCAAGGAATACTCCAGATGATGCAGGAAAAGTGATTTTATACTGGACAGGCTTTCTTCAGCTCTGTCGGCAAAGAATATCGATCGTCGGTCGTTTTTTGGAACAAAACCTTCTTTCATTGTTTCCTCATTTATGTGTGTGAAGCCCATAGGCTCCCAAGTCCTGTCTCGCCAAGTTCAGGTGCCAAAGCGATCTGTCAAGGTTTTCCCGCATCTCTCTGCAGGCTGAGCAGATGACTATGCAGCTTGGCGATCTGAGCCTCCCGGCAAAACTCAGTTCTGAGCGGGTATGGTCTTGGGGATTTGTGCTCCGCTAGCAGCCGTTTCAAGCAGGCATAGATGGAACTTGTGGACTCCATGGCGCAGATATGATCCTGGCCCCAACTGCGTAAGAGTTCTGCAGCTTCCCCTCCGGAGGGCACCATGGCAAGGATGGGTTTGCCCGTCCTGTGATACTCAAAGAGCTTGGAAGTGAGCGTTCCCCGGGGGCTGCTGCTATTGATTAGTAGCAAGAGCAGATCTGCCCTTTGCATGGCAGCCAGAGCCTCCGTGTGTGGCAGGCTGGGAATGATGTGGATCAGTTCTTTAATCCCGCTCTGCTCGATCTCGGCCAGAATCTCCCGGGTGTAGGAGCCATAAAGCTTGATCGCGGTGTGGGCAGGTAGAGCTGATTCTTTCTGCAATTGTGCCACTGCCTGGTAGAAGTGTTTCAGGCTTCTCCGGGCATAAATGCTGCCGAAATATGCCAGCTCAAAGCTTTCCACTTCCGGCGGCTGGACTGTGTTTTGAAGCTGAGCAAAATCCTCTTCATCCCAGCCGTTGTAGATCGTGAGAGAGCGAGGCTCCAAGTCTGAGCCAAAGTGCTCAATGGAGTCCAGCCGGATTCCCTCCGTGGCTGCCACAAAGAGGCTGCAGTGTGCCAATACTCTCTTTTCGCAGAGCCGTGCCAGCTTCCTCTGCCACCAACCCTGGAGATCATAATCAGTTAACAAGGTCCAATAGTCCCTGGCGTCATAAACCAAGGGTATTCCACTGCTGCGCGAGAGCAGCATAGCTCCCAGAGCCGAGGAAAAGGGACCGCAGGACACAAAGATCAGGTCGTAGGACTGCTTTTTCAGTAGCTCCTTACCTTGCCGGATCAAAAATGGCAGCCAGCCAATCTTATCGTCCAGCGG
Source organism: Candidatus Cloacimonadota bacterium (assembly GCA_036584515.1). Classification (GTDB taxonomy): domain Bacteria; phylum Cloacimonadota; class Cloacimonadia; order Cloacimonadales; family Cloacimonadaceae; genus PHBP01. Next base: position 5,860 of record JAZHDE010000072.1, read on the forward strand.
ATAAAGCCTGCGGATTATGAGCTTGAGGCGTTCCGGAGTGTTTTTGTAAAGCTCTCCGCTTCCACCGGTCTTGGCTCGACGGAGCTTACGCAGAATAGCCATGGGATCCAGGGAAGGCGTGCGAAAGACCCTCAGCCCCGGGATCTCGGTGAGCAGGGATTCATCGTAGTAAAAGTATTCAATGTCCTTCACGGTAATCAGATCGATCTGGATATCCTGACGGCAGAGATACTTGACTATCTTCAGGTTGCGCAAGACAGCAGGGCCACCCAGTGGCGGAAAGAAATAGCTGATGTAGAGGATACGCATCAGGTTTTGGAGGGAATCTGTGCGGTGATGGCCTTGAGGAGATCGGGTTCCAGAGCTTCCCAATTGAAGCGCTGTTCAGCCAGCTCCACACAGTGCCGGCTCAGCTTTTGATATTCCTCTTCCTTGAGCTCCAGAATCTTCTTGATGCCGGCAGCAATATCTTTGGACTGATAGGACACGCAAACGCCCAGGCCATTCTTCTCGATCAGTGCACTCATCAAGGGAGTCTTGGTGGTCACTACCGGC
>JAZHDE010000073.1:0-6349 GCA_036584515.1 Candidatus Cloacimonadota bacterium
CCCGCCAGGCGTATATATGGGAGGGCCTACGAAATCATCCAGCCACAATGCAAACAAGTCATAGCTCAAGGCTCGAATGGCAACATAGACCACGGCATTTCCATAAGCATCCAGATTGTAGGTCTTTTGATTCCAGGTTGGATTGGCTAGCCCACTGTCGATCATGGTGAAGGACGCGGGATTGGTATCGGTGGTGGAAACCAGCACTTCCCAGGGATCAGAATAATACCCATTCATCCAGAAGCTGATAGTATCGACGCGGGAAGCGCTCAACATCAAAGGGGGAGTGATGATCCAATCATTGCTCTCCTCATAGCTTTCATACCAGACTTGAATGCCGTGTGAGCCATTGTGAGCAAAGTTGCTAGCCGAAATGCTCCATTGATTTGTGCCTGAGTCAGCGTTCAGGACAGTCCAATTGGCAGGGATAGTGCCAGATTCAAAACCTTCATTCAACATCTCCCTGGGTGTAATGGTTACAGCCAAACTGGGGCTGATGTCGTTTGCCGGAACCGTATCTCCTGGCAATGCTACTTCGGCATAGAGATTAGCTGTCCCCAGGTAGATGGCATCCGGGGTCCAGTTAAACGTATGGGTGGTGGAGGCATATCCTCCTAAAGCCGGCATTGCATAAGAAGCCAGGGTGGCTTCGGGAGATTGACATTTCAGATACACAGTGTAGCCGCTTTGCAAGGCAAAGCCATTGTTTTGGATGCCGACTGTGTAATCATAAGGCCTGTCCATAGCGATAGCGGAAGGCCCTGTGATGGAGGTGGCGGCAATATCCAGATTGCTTGATGTATATAGCGGTGGGCCAAACACATCATCCAACCAGATTCCGTTTTCATTGTTTCCGCGATAACGAATGGCAAGATAGATCATGGCACCGCCAAAAGAATCCAGATTATAGTTCGGGCTGAATACCTGAAGATCTGGGATGCTATAGCTCCCTATCGCAGTAAATGAAGCGGGTTGAGTGTCTGTGGTGGAAACCAGCACTTCGAATTCTTCGGGGTAGTTTGAATAGATCTTACGCAGTGAAAACCGGAAATTATCTGGGACAATCTCGCTTCCACCCAATCTGGGACTGATCAGCCAATCATCATTCTGGCGGGAGGGCTCTGCATAGATGCAAGCCGAAACCGCCCCCGTGATGACATTGATGTTGCTCACTGACCAGCTCTTTGAGCCTCCATCCAGATTGAGGACAGTCCATCCACCCGGTATGGCTCCGGATTCAAAACCTTCAGTCAAAGCACCCTCAGGCAGGGTGAGAAATGAATACACGGCATTGTTTGAGGAGTGCTCACCCTGAGCTTCGGCTATAACTGACCAATAATAGGTAGTAGATGGCTGCAGTCTGGACGCTTCCGGCAAGGTAAAGCTGGTGGCCGGTGCCTCAACCACTGCGCTGAGATTGTCCAGCGTGGGAGGATTGACAGTGCTGACGCAAAGTTTGTATGAACTGGGCGGAATACCGGCGGATGGTGCTGTCCAGCCAAAGCTTGCCAGGGTGTTTACAAAGGTGGCTTGATCGAGCGGTGAATTCAGAGTGACCGGATTGGGGGCTGTGATGCTGAGTTTCACATCATCCAGGGCGAGATAGTTTGTGCTGCCGCCAATGTATCCCTTGATCCCCAGATAATAGGTTCCGGAACCGGAGGGAGTGAAGCTGCCGGCTATCCGCTTGTACTCACTCGTATCAAGGAAGGTGGGATCGGCAATGCTATTGGTCATGGCAACAATAGTTGGATCAGTGCCGTAATAAATCCCCATCTGGGCATAGTTCGGATTTGTTGATTGTTGACGGGCATAAAGCTCAACATCATAAGTGCGCGAACCAACCAACGTGATGGGATGGAACAACCAGGATACTGCCGCCGCTCCGTCTGAATGGTATAGATAGACGTTGAACTCGCCGGTTCTGGGTTCCAAGCTTCCAGAATAGGTTGAATTTGCAGTCCAGGGGCTGGATCCAGTTTCCATGGCCAGAGTCCACTCCGAGATATTGGAGGTGCCGTCGATGCATCCTACCTCAAAGCTCTCCGTAACAAATTGGTCTCTTTGGATATGGAAGCTCTGGGTGGCTGGAGCAGGGCTGGCTGTGCCCGCCAAAGAATAGGCCACGACAGTCCAATACCAATTCTCTCCATAGCTGAAGCCAAACCCAGCCTCTGCCACAGGATTGATGGATACGCTGGTTAGGTTGGTGATAGTGTGTTGGCCGGGATATCCGCTATTGAAGATTTGCGCGGGATCATCTTTGACCAGATAGATAGTGTAATGGTCTGGCACAAGACCAACTGGATTGGGAGACCAGACGAGGCTGAAGCCGTCCTTGTTCACTCCATAAGCATTATTGGCTGGAGACACTAAAACAGGGCTTTTAATCTGGGAAGCATATCTCCAGGCCAGATCGGGATAACCGCTGTTATCCAGAGGGCTGAGATTCCAATAGTCGTTGCTGCCATTACTGGTCTCTATTGTAAAATCCCATCCGGTGAAAGTGGACTGGGTCTTCATCTGAGCGGTGGTCTTGCCTGTGCCACCATAAGAAGTTGCCTGTCCGCTGGTCTGGGTATCCCAGTAAGAGCTGATAACGCTTCCGCCACTGGAACCAAGCAAACCACCTTTTTGTCCTCCGGAAACCGTCCCGGTAGAATAGCTGTGGGTGATCGATCCGGTTGCACCTTGATTGCCCACCACACCGCCAATAAAGTGCGCTCCGATGACGTTTGCATGGGAATAGCTGTTATTGATGCTTCCCTGGTTTTGACCCACCAGTCCCCCAATGGAATTCAGATTGCTGCTTATGCTCCCGGAAGAAAAGCTTCTGTTGATGGTTCCACTATTCCAGCCCACCAATCCACCACACCAGGTGCTTCCGGTTATTGTGCCTGTGGAACTGCAGTTAGTGATAGCAGCGCCGGTTTCGTTTCTGCCTGCGATGCCACCCAGGCCGTTAGCTGTAACGCCGGAGCTGGATCTCGAGACAGTGCCGGTAAAAGTGCAGCCTATGATGGAGCCCGTATTGTTGTTTCCGCAGATTCCTCCACCTGTGGTTGCATTGCCGATGTTGACTGCTGCCGCCGAACTGCAATTCTCGATGCTTCCTTTATTGTGACCCACTATCGAGCCTGTGTCGGCATCACCGAGGATGCTGCAAGTGCTGCTCAGATTCAGGTTTTTGATAGTGCTCCCAACGGCAGTCATTCCAAACAAACCGTGATAGCTTTCGTAATAAGCTGTGCGGAGGTTGGAGATAGTGTGCCCATCTCCGTCCAAACCACCGTAAAACATACTGGTGTTGTTTCCAATGGGAAGCCAGCCATTGTTGCCCCAGGCTGCATACCCTTCTCCGCCTGCGGATAGGTAGGAAAGCAAGTCAATGTCGCTGATCAATTTGAAATAGGTGCGGGAAGAGGCAGAGCCCAGATAGCTGCGGATCAGGTTCAGTTCCGTGGCATTGCTCACGGTGAACGGATCTGTCTGGGTTCCGGTGCCGGAAGCAAAGTAGTTCTTCTCAAACTTGACATTGTCTATATAGAGCCTGCCGTTGTAAGCGCTGGTACCCAGGAAGCGGATCTGTTTCGTTCCGGGCGGAATATCCAAAGTGCGGCTTGCCCACTCTGTGGAGGCTGGAGCCCATTGTGCTCCAGAGTGAGGAGCAGCGGTGGCCATACCTCCTCCGGTTCCGGCATTGTATGAGGCAAGAGTAGTAAACGTAATACCGTAATCCAGGGAATATTGGATGTCCAGCCGTTCATTGGCATTGGGAGCCAGATAAGGGGAATAGGCATAGTCATAGCTTAGCTTCCCGCCATAATTACCCAGATTCAGATTTGGGGTGGTGAGGACGATTTGCCGGTCGGCAAGATGGTTTTCAAAAGAACAGAGCGCGCTTCCCGTTCCACTGGCTCCATACGCGTTGCTGTTGCCGCGCCACCAGGCATTAAGACCTGGAGCATCCCATGTGTTTGGCACCGACCAGTAGGAGGGAGGGAAGGTGGTCGAAGCAAAGGTCTGAGTCGAAGGGAAGGTGCTGATGGACGTATCCTGATACTGCACACTGAAATCATCAACGTACCAGACGGGACCCCAAGCGCTGATGCCATTAAACAAAATAAAGATCTGTTGCCCTGCCCATCTGCTCAGATCGATGCTTTCCGATACACCCGTACCCGGGTATCCCATGCTGCCTTCCGGAATGGTGTAACCATCATTTGAATTGAAGGCAGTTCCAAAGCGTTCCCACACTTTAGTGTAATCGTTTTCGTTTACATATACGTAAACAGCACCGTAGTCGTAATTATTTTCAGTCCTCTGACCATGAGACCACTTGAAATTCAGTCTGTACTGTGACCCTGGAATTATGATCCATGGAGTCCATAAGCTCCTGCCCTGACCCAACCAGTAATCGTTAAAAAAACAGCAGGCTTGACCATGGTTAACTTGCCAGGGTAAAGGGTCGGCATAGCCATTATCGTTACGGGACCAATATTCCGGAAGAGTGCCGGGGGCAACGCTATTGAAATCTTGCGAATAAGGGGCTGTATAGACGATGCGGGTTTGTGGCATCAAATTCTCGATGTTGAGAGGTTCAAGCGCATATGCTGAGAAGATCATAAGCGACATTGCGAGCAGCAACAGGATGTTTCTAGTCACGATGAGACACTCCTTTAACACTGATGGATAACATATTGCGGCCGTTGGGCGTACTCCAAATCAAAATTCGGCTCAATCATCGCAATCCTATGATCCAATTTAGGGCGGAAGAAAGTTTACAATTAGTTTTTTGTCAATCTAATTGTTACGACTCCGTCTGTTTTCTATAAAACCTGCTCAAAGTACCGAACGTCATTATGCGGCTACAGGAGTTCTTAGAGCTGGACAACTGGAGTCCTTCATATACAAGTCATTGTATGTCTGTCATCTATATAGCCGTTCTGATGAATATCTGGATCAATATGATCGCTGCTTTTATCGCATCATGGACCCGAGGCTTTCTGGCTCCGGTGGGCTTCACCGTGGTAGCGCTAGTGATGAGCAATTTCTTGGGAATGCTGGGTTGGAGCGCTTACTATCCTTGGAGCGTCTCGATGCTGTTTGCCGAAAACGGTATAAAGGGTGTATATCCCGGAGCAATCAGCATTGTGGTGGTCTTGGCAGCAGGACTCATCGGCCTGGCCGGAGTCCTCTACCGATGGGGCTACGTAGATCAGAACTGATAGCAATGGTGTGTGTTGTAAAGTGGTGGAGTGACAGCGTAATGGAGTGTCGCCCGCAAGGGGCTTTCCTAGCTTCTATCTCTCTTTTCCTCTTTATCTCTGTTTTGGTTTATCTCCTTAACTCCTTGTTGAAGAACAAAAAGACAAGATGTCTCTTTCACACACATGCTCCCCTCTGCTTTTCTCCGTCATTCCTGCGAAGGAGACTGTGTGAAAACACTTTTATCAGCCCGGAGGGCGTTGAATATAGCCCAGGACGCAGTCCTGGGTTTTTCGGGTTGCGCAATCGTAGGAACATATTAGCTCCCGCCCATACCTTTGAGCGCTCACGCTCAAAGGTATGGGCGGGAGCTTTTTACGAAGATGTTTGTCTTTGCCGGGTCCCCAGGACTGCGTCCTGGGCTATATTCAGCGTCCTCCACTTCGTTCCGGACTTCCTGGCTACCTCGGGATATTCTGCCCCTTTTCACACAGTCTCGAAGGCAGGAATCCATGGGCATTACAAACAATAGTACAACATCAGTATAACGGGTTTGTGGATGCCAGCCTTCGCTGGCATGACGGTGTGTTTTTATTGGCTTTACTGGGTTGCTTAACCAATGCGATACTTAGTTTTCACACAGTCTCAGTCCCACCCCACCAAACCGCAAGCGGTTTGGCGAGGACCCCGGTCGCAGGTTGTCGATGCACGGAGCATGGAGAAGAAACCTAAGTGCGTCATTTTTTATGGTATGTGCAACGGTCTTATCAAGATAGCTCCCTCATTAAACAGATTATCTATAACTTACTATAGGATAAACCTTTCCTTAGCTTTCGCTAATGAATCGCTAAGGCTACGTTAAGGCATTGCTAAAGAAGCAAAGGAAGAAGAAAGGGGTGGAGTGTGTAGCGTGGTATGTGCTATGCCGATTCCTCACTGTCTAGGCATGTAGTAATAGCCCGGAAGGCGCAGGCTGTTGACAAAGTATTGGGTTGGCAAATGATGCTTGAGTAAAAGGATAACCCTGAAAGGGTTTGATATGTAAGCCCGGGGTGAAGCGCAGCGAAATCCCGGGTCAATAGAATAATAGAAAAGTTCTTATGGTTTAGTCCATCACACCCTTGTGTATTTACAGGCTTTG
>JAZHDE010000074.1:0-6346 GCA_036584515.1 Candidatus Cloacimonadota bacterium
TCTACCGACTTGTTCCACTACCATGGGAATGTAATTCATATATCCTCCAGGTTACTCGGCAGAGTTTTCTTCTGCCTCGTCTATGATCTTCTCAAGCATATTCTCATAAGGCTCTTCTACTAATTCTTCCTGCTTCTCTTCCGGCTCCGGAACGAAGAATTCAGAAGTATCTGCGATCTGCTTCAACAGGAAATAGCCCTGCACTACTTCATTGTAAGTCTCATCAGTTATGTCTTTCTGATTGGCTTCTTTCCAGGCTTCGACGGTCTTATCATCGAGAATGGCTTCATGCGTGTAATACTCACTTAGCATCTCGTCTGTCACTTCCAGAGGCAGAGCTTTGCGCAGGTTGTTCATGATATAGACGTTGATCATCTCCTGAGCTATCTGCATCTGGTATTGATAGAGATAATAGGCTTTGGTCTGCTCGTCGGCAATCTTGGAGCTTTGCTGCTCTGCCAGGTACTTGAGCGTCTTCATGGGCAGCTCAAAGTTGTTATCCACAAAGAGCTTGGAGATCACAGCCTGGTTCTTGCCATTGATATTGAGATGCTCGTTTTTCAGACGCATATCATCAGCGATTTTGGCGCGCATAAGCTCCATGGAATCAAATTCCATATCCTTGGCAAATTCATCGTCCAGGCTAGGAACCTGCTTGCGCATCACGGAATTGACCATGATCCTGGCAGGATAACTGGCCTCGGGATCGATAGTGGCATCCACTTCCCGCATTCCGTAGATAATCAGTTTGCCGGAGACATTTACCTCGACCACATCACCGGTCTTGGCACCGACCAGTTCCGGGAAGGAACGGAAGGGCTTGGTATCGCCGGCGTAGAAGGTGAAATTCACAGTGTAACTCTTGCCATCAAGTTCCAGGCTGACCTCGCTGGCGAGCTCATCCTCAGCTTCGGCAGTTTCCACATCGACCATCACGGAGTGCTCCTGACGCAGCTCTTCCAGATAGCGGTTCACTTCATCATCCAGCAGCATTGGGGTGTAGGGCACTTTCAGGTTGTCAAGCTGCTTAAATTCCAGCTCGGGCTCGACTTCGATCTCGATCTGAATAGTCATCTCAGAGCCTTTGGCCCACTTGATGTCCTTGATCTCGGGGTAAAGCAGGAAACTGATATCGTGTTCTTTCACGGCTTCTTCAAAGACGTCGTCCACGACTTCTTTCTGGAAATAATCTTCTATCCTGTCGGCATAAAGGCGTTCCACCATGGAAAGAGGGGCTTTGCCCTTGCGAAAACCCGGAACCACCAGCTCCTGAGCTGCTTTTTTGAGGTACTTATGATAGTATTTATCCACCCGTTCCGGCTCGACTGTGATATCGATGGCCTTGCTGGAGGCATTGATGGGATTGATGCTAACTTGCACTGTATTCTCCTTGTAGTGTTTAATAATATTCTAAAATGGTGCGAAAGAGGGGACTCGAACCCCTACAGGTTTCCCCACTGGATCCTAAGTCCAGCGCGTCTGCCAATTCCGCCACTTTCGCACGTCTGACAGTATTCTGGGTATATATATTACATACTTGAGCGATCATATTTTTTCAAAGTGGTGCTTCTGTCAAGACCTTTGTAAGTGACTGGTGACGAGTGACGAGTGACAAGAGAGGACAGTGTTAAGCTGCAAGATGGAGGTTTTTCCAAAAAGAGTTTTAGGATTAGACGATTCAGTGGATGAGCTGTCGCCCCTTCAGGGCTTTGCGGGCAGACACACAGGTCTGCCCCTACAGGTGCTTTCGTATTCCAAGTTCCACACAGACTTTCTTGTTACTTGTTACTTGTTACTCGTCACTTTCTCCGTCTCCCAGAGCTGCATTGTCTATCAAGCGCACCTTGTCGATATAGACTGCCATGATCAGGCGGCTCTTGTCATCAACCCTGTTTAGCGGTTCCAGGCTTTCCGGATCCACCAGTTCCAGATAGTCTATCCTGCCTCTGACACCTATCGTCTCTGAGGCAATATCCAGTAGAGCAGGGACGGAACGCTCTCCGCTGCGGAAGGCTGCCTGGGCGGCTTTGAGAGCGGAACTAAGGCAAAGTGCGCGCTGACGCTGCTCTGTATCCAGATAGCTATTGCGGGAACTCATTGCCAAGCCGTCTGCTTCCCGGACTATCGGGCAGGAGACCAGATTGACCTGCAGATTCAGGTCTCTTAGCATGGTCCTTAAAACTAATACCTGCTGAAAATCCTTTGATCCCATGAACATGCTATGCGGCTGAACCAGATTGACCAGTTTCAGCACGATGGTTGCCACTCCGCGGAAGTGTCCCGGACGGCTGGCTCCGCAGAGCCTGGAGGAAATGTCGGAGACTTCCACCCAGGTCTTGTAGCCCTGGGGATAAACCTCTTCGTTGGAAGGGAAGAAAACGAAATCCACTCCATAGCCGGAAAGCAGCTCCAGATCGCGCTTCAGATCGCGGGGATAGGAGCTTAGGTCTTCACTGGGGCCAAATTGGGAGGGATTCACATAGATGGAGACAAAAGTGAGATCGCAGGCTGCCTTGCTGGCTGCCACCAAAGAGAGATGCCCCGCATGGAGATAGCCCATGGTAGGCACGAAACCGATCCTGGCCTCCGGAGCTATCTGAGCTCGGGCTTCCCGCAGCTCGGCTATGCTGTGAAGCAGTTTCACTGTTTGATCTTGTTCTGCTCGTCCACAATGACGATCCTGGGACGATGAGCCTGAATTTCGGAAGAGTCCATCATGCCATAATTGACGATGATCACTTTGTCGCCTGTTTGTGCCATACGGGCTGCAGCGCCATTGATTCCGATCTCTCCGGAGCCGCGTTTCCCCAAGATTACATAGGTGCTGAAACGGGCACCATTATTGATATTAAAGATTTCCACCCGCTCGAATTCCTGCATTCCGCTGGCATCGAGCAAGTCCGGATCTATGCTGATACTTCCCTGGTAGTTCAGATCACATTCTGTGACTGTGGCCCGGTGTATCTTGGATAGTAGTATTTGCCTGAGCATGGGTTCCTCTTTTATATGTCTTGTGCTGCGCAGCGTAATGAAGGGTGTATATATCTGTTTCATAAGCGGCTGCGCCTTATGTATATTAAGCTCGCTGAAGGGCTTATAGCTAATCGAACTTACTGTTTTGGGACAATTTAGCGCAGAGGGGGCTATTGTCAACAGAAATCGGCCTGTGTAGGCTGGAAGGAGGAAGCTAAAAGAGATAGAAGCAATACCTTGCAGATGAGGATCCGCACCTGCTGATTCCCGGATTATCAGACCAGGATATGTAAATGCCCAATATGAGAGCCCACGTAAGAGACTACCTGATCAGAGTCACCTTCTTGCTGCCCAGGCATCTGCCATCAACTACCAGGGTAATGAAGTATATCCCATTAGCGCACCTATCAGCAGCAGTATCCCTGCCATCCCAGCGGGTTAGCTGCTCCCCTGAAACTGCCGGATCCAGCTCTAGTGATCTAACGAGCTGGCCTTTGATGTTGAAGATCTTGAGAATTGCACTGCTTGGGTGCTCCGGCCGGTCTCCTTCCGTGACGAGGGTGCTTACTCTGATATTGGTGAAAGTGCTGAAGGGATTGGGATAATTACTTACAGGAAGGATAGCGCTACTGCTAAAGTGTGGGTCGTTTGTAGCTACAATTGCATCAACTGCTACCTTAAAAAAACCAGTGGGGCCTGGACTTATGAAAGCTCCCGCATCATAGAACCAAGAATTGGCTCCCAGAAGGTAACCAAGCACCTGATAATCTGAGTCTAGAACATAGGCATGAAGCAGATCATTAACTATGTAGTGTCCCTGCCCATCAAAACTTGCTCCCCAGCCTCCATAGGTAGGAAGAGACAGTTCCCCGATTAAGCATGGCTGATCTGGATTGGAGATATCGATGATGAGACCGTTGTTGTTTGGTTGAATCAATCTATCGTTATCTATCAGGTGGGTGGTTCCGTTTGTAGAAAACTCATCCACAAAGGCAAGCGAATAGTCAGCTTCAATCCTGTAGAAAGTCACAGTGTTTTCATCATCATAGGAGTACCTGTTTGTGTATATGTAGTTCTGAGCATAGAAACCGATGTTTGCACAGATGTTTGGCATGATGTTAACAGATTGAAGGCTGGATCCTGATGACGTTAAAGTATAGAGTGATACCCGCCATTGTCCATCGGAATACCCGGTCAGAGCCAGGATATCACCTGCTACGCTTGCTCTTGATGTGCCGGGAGGGGTCGGCATTGTCCAAAAATTACTGATCCCATTTTGTCCAAACTCAAGCACTTCGATTAAATCTGACAAGAAAACCAGTTTATCTGAGTTCTCACAGAGATCATCATCTTCTGTGTAGCCAGCAGAATAGAAATCCAGAAACTCTTCCGTTTGAAGGTCAAATACTTTGTATCCATTTGTGATGCTGGACGCATGCACAGATAGAATCAAGTAGCGATTCATTATCGTGTGAGAAAATAGGTAGCTTACAGTCTCATTTATGGAGGATATCAGGTTAAGACTAGCGTCCAGGATCATAGATTTGTAGAACCCAAGAGCGATATAGCCTGTAGGTATTTCGAAGAGTGTGTATTGGGAAGCATCGTAGCTTGATACATTAGACAACGCCCAATCATCCTGGTTTGTATTCACGTATCTCTCAATCTGCCATACACCTGAGGAATTCATCCCCGTTAAGAAGTGCACTGAATCAGATTCTACTGTTAGGTGGAATGCTTCCTTTATACCCGTATCTGCAACTAGATTGATTTGGACAGAATTGGGTAGATTCAGTTCAAGCTTGGCAAGGAAGTACTGCCCATTTGTACCACAAATAAGCATTAGCCTGTCTCCCAGCTGAGCCGAGTAGGGGATGTTCAGCTGATTGGGTGCTGAAGCGAGACTATCCGGATGAGCGGAAGGCTGCTCTGAGCAGTAAATCCTACCATTGAAACCGGTATATATATAATGCCCACTAAGGTAGTAGAAACCGCTAAACCTGTCCTCGAAAGCTATCCTGGTTCTTTCCATAAGAACTGGTACTGAAGGATTACGGACGTCAATGATGCTCCTGTTTATCCAGGTATCACCTGCAAAAGTGCTTGCCTGGTTTTCAAATACCAGAATACCATTTGCAGCTTCAAAACATAAGATTTTGGAAGACAGAGGCAGATCTGCGACAGGATCGCCAAAGTCCGAGCGACTAAGCAAACTCAAGCCAGTGTTGTAATTGTAGCTATAAACATCCAGGTAGCAATACCGATCAATAGCATAGATGAAGTTACCGCTGGTTCTTACACTTGTATATGGCTGAAGACTATGGACGCTCTGCCCGAAAGTGATATCCTGTCCATTTATTGTGAAGACTCTAACATCATTCCCGGCACAGGAGAGGAAGGAGCCATCATAAAGCTCTAGGACGTTATCAATAGGAGTATTACCAAACTCCACATATTCCAGCTCTGTGTAAGATAATTGAGCCCCAAGACCCGGAATCCAGAGCAAAGTGATGCATAGCAGTATCATTCTTGCTGTTATGCTCACTTTGCTCATGATAACATCTCCTGTACTATTTTGGATAGGGCGGATCGTTGATTACCTGTGGTGGTTCTTCGATGTGAATTGTGGGTAACTGGGTAAGAGGCCCTCCTGTGAACGTTTGTTCACTATAACCCCTTCTCATATCCCCTCCCCAATCCTTCTGGGCATTACACTTAATCGTGATCCATAAGCTAGGGGTAGACTTAGTAAGCTCTCTGGACGAACGATACTTGCCACCGCATCCGCCAAAGTAGTTCTCAATAAAAGTTATTGAAGACGATTCTATCGGATACGGTTGACCTGAATAATAGACATCCATCGTGCCACTAGCGCTTCCGTTAGGTGCATTGTCGATGTTTACGTAGTAATACGTGGTTTCAGCTATAGCCATGACCCAAATCAAAGACAATGCAATGGTTAAAAACAATTGGATTCTCATTCTTTCTCCTTCACACTCAAAACACGATTGAGTTCATATTGTCGAGCCATAATTGTTGGCAAATCTCCAACTTTGCTGAGTCCCAAATGTTAGTGATAACTCCAACTCAATGTTACTCTAGTTGCATTAGGGCATCTGATATCCCTTGTTAATCACAATCTATATAAGGTCAAGAGACCAATCTCATAATTCTTCCATATTACTCAATGTCAAGATATTTTTCTCAACTACTAAATAAATGGGGGGGGGGCATCGTAATGGCTGAATCTGAACAAAAAAACAACAATTAAGTGCGTCAGTCTCCATAGCTGGCTAATCTCTCAAGTCCTCCCCAATTCGACACGCATGAGACACCCATGAGACACCCATGTGACACCCATGTAAACTCATGC